>NZ_JBOFOR010000001.1:0-13745 GCF_051659545.1 Romboutsia sp.
ATTTACTTCTTAGAAATTTAGAAAAAGTCAAGGGTTAAGTTAGTCTTGCCTTTTTTAGCTACAATTTAAAAAGAGTAATAAATATCTTAGGGGTTAAAGAGATAATAGCATCTCTTTGTGCTATTTTATATAGATTAAAGATTGAGCTAGATTATATATTTTACAATTTAGCTCAAAATTAAAGCATTAAAAGTTGATTTTTGCACAACCTGCCGGGTTTTTGCCAAGGAACGTAGTGACTTGATTTGTTACTTATCGTCCCATAAGAATCATTATATGAGCTACTGTATTTAAGTTGTTATCAATTAAGTGCTTATGTATATTACTAACTAAGAATCTATCATGTCCTAAAGACATAGTAAAGCTTTGTATAAGAACTAATAGTTTATCAATATCCATATCTTCTTTATAATGAGCACAAACTCCTATAATATTCATTTTAAGGATTGAGAATTGAACCATCATATTTAAATATGTATCTAGTAAATACATCTCACTTAAAGGAAATAAATTAGAAAACATATAATTCACTAAATAATTTTCAAGTATATACTCCTTATTTCTTATAAAAGTTTTGTAATATTTATCATAAGCTTCTATAAATTTAGTTTTAGTATCTTCTACATCTCCATCATTTAGTTTTAATGTATCTATTATATTTTTTAGATTATTTCTATATCTTTCATTAGTTATTTTATTATTATTAATTAATTTCGCAAATGTACTTGTCAAAAACTCTAATTGAGCATCTACTTTATTTTCCAAATCAAATTTATTCAATAATCCACTATATACTCCATTTTCAATATTTCTTGTATAGCTATCTATAGAGTCAGTAATTAGATTATTTTCTTCTTTGTTATTGTTTATATGATTAAAAAATAATCCTAGTATAGCTAATCTTTCTTCTATTGTATATTTTCTATTTTGTATTAAACTAATACAAAATACTCTAAGCTCATTAAAGTATTTTTCTTCAAGCTTTTTTGATTTTTCTACTTTTATACTTTTAGATATTCTAATATCCTCTGTTTCATCTAAATCTAAATTAAATTCTATTCCACTCTCTTTTAGTAGTGCTTTTTTTGCAACTTCAATACAAGACAAAGTTAATGATTTTTCTATGATATCATCAACTTTGTTATAAGTTCTCGGGTAAGTTTTACAAGTGTTGCACATATTATCAGGACCTAAATTAATGTACACTTCACATAGTCCTTCTTCTGAAAACATAGGACATACATCATCTATTAATTTTATCTTTCCATAACTACTTTCAGATCCTGACTTTCTGTTTCTATTTATACTATTGTTTAATTTATTTCTAAATTCTACATTTTTAGTTTTTTTATACTTCATATATGTATCTTTGTCTATAGTTATTGACCATCCTTTACAGCAATGGTCTTCACACTTATTTCCGATACATTTAAATTCATTATAATATTCTGGAACTAGAACTTTACATTTCTCCATTTTATCCTCCTACATACTTTATTAAAAAATATAAATTAATAAATTTTATTAACTTATATTTTTCAATAAACAAAAGAGTAAAGCATATGCCTTACTCTTTGTATTTTAATTATCTTAATAATTGTGTTACAGATTCTGGCTGTTGCTTAGCTTGACCAACCATAGCTTGAGATGCTTGATTTAATATATTTAACTTAGATAATTTAACCATTTCTTTAGCAACATCTACATCTCTTATTCTAGATTCTGCTGCACTTAAGTTTTCTGTTGATGTTGTTAAATTTGAAGAAGTATACTCTAATCTATTTTGAGATGCTCCTAACGTAGCTCTACCTGTGTTTATAGCTTCTAAAGCAGTATCTGCAGCTCCAACTAGCTCTTTAGCTTTATCTCTATCAGTTACATCTACCTTTGTTTTTAAAGTACCTGCTATACCTTCTAGATCCGTAAGTTTTATTTCTCTTTCTTCTGCAGTTGCCCCTGCTTGTATTTTAACCTTAGCAGCAGATCCTGTTGTAGTTAAAAGATCTTTACCGTTGAACTTAGTTTCTTTAGCTATCTGTTCTATTTCTCCTTGTAACTCGTCTAATTCAGCTTTTACCTTCGCTCTGTCTGTAGTTGATAAAGTTTCATTTCCAGATTGAACTCCAAGTTCTCTCATTCTTTGTACTATATTTCCAGCTTCTTCTAAAGCGCCTTCTGCTGTTTGAACCATTGATATACCATCTTGTACGTTTCTATCAGCTTGTTCCATACCTCTTATTTGAGATCTCATTTTCTCAGATATAGCCATTCCTGCTGCATCATCTCCAGCTTTAGTTATTCTTAATCCTGTAGATAATTTTTCCATTGAGTTTCCTGATAATGCAGTATTCTTTGACATTTGATTAGTTGCTATCATAGCATTCATATTTGTGTTTATTCTCATATTGATACCCTCCTTAGTTTTTTACGACATCCATGTCTGTGTTTTTTTATTATATTTCATTTTTTAAGTACTTAATCTAACTTAATACTCTTTTTTAATATTAATTCATTTCTGTTAATCAAAATGTAAAATTATCTTAATAATTGAGTTACACTTTCAGGTTGTTGTTTAGCTTGCCCAACCATAGCTTGAGATGCTTGATTTAATATATTTAATTTGGACAATTTAACCATTTCTTTAGCAACATCCACATCTCTTATTCTAGATTCTGCTGAGCTTAAATTTTCTGTTGATGTTGTTAAGTTTGAAGAAGTATACTCTAATCTATTTTGAGAAGCTCCTAATGTGGATCTTGATGTATTTATAGTTTCTAAAGCTTTATCTGCTGCATCTATTAATGTTTTTGATCCTGCTTTATCTGCCACACCTGTTGCCCCCGCTAACTCAGTATATGTAGCAGTTAATCCTTTAAGTGTTATTGTTCTTTCTTCTTCTGTCGCTCCTGCTTGTATTTTCACAGTTGAATCTGCTTTTAATAGCTCTTTACCATTGAATTTAGTTTCATCAGCTATTTTTCCTATTTCAGCTGCTAATTCATCTAGTTCAGCTTTTACTTTAGCTCTATCTGTAGTCGATAGTGTTTCATTCCCTGCTTGAACTCCAAGTTCTCTCATTCTTTGTACTATATTTCCAGCTTCTTCTAAAGCTCCTTCTGCTGTTTGTATCATAGATATACCATCTTGTACGTTTCTATCAGCTTGTTCCATACCTCTTATTTGAGATCTCATTTTCTCAGATATAGCCATTCCTGCTGCATCATCTCCAGCTTTAGTTATTCTTAATCCTGTAGATAATTTTTCCATAGAGTTCCCTGATAATGCAGTGTTCTTTGACATTTGATTAGTTGCTATCATAGCATTCATATTAGTGTTTATTCTCATAATATTACCCTCCTTAGTTTTTTAATGACATCCATGTCTTATTTTTGTAAGTAATACTCGGCTAAGTATTACTTACAATGTTATAATTCGGTATATATTTATAAAACTTTATACCTTTTCATTAAAAATATTTAATTTGTCTTTATTAAAATTTATGTATAAATTACTAGCATTTTTAGATAACTTGTATTCTTTTATTTCTTGCTTAACTTTCTCTAGGTTGTTACTTAACAAAGTTTTAATTTCTTTATCTATATCTAATACACCATCATCTATCAATTTTTTTTTAAATGTCTCTGAGTTTCTCTCTTGTTCTAGTATAAGCTGCCTTTTATTAAAAAGTTCTTCTAAAATATCTATATTTTCATTTTCTATAGCTTTAATTATACCTAAAGATATTTCTTTATAATTTTTTTCATATTCTGCCATTATTTTATACGCCCACCTTACATTTGTGCAAAGTAATTCATCTGAGAATTAAGTTTGTTCATACTAGCTTCTAATGATCCAAACTTTTTGTATAAATCATTTTCTTTATTAGACATCTTCCTTTGAAGCATTTTAATAGTTTCAGCTTGTCTTTTTAATTGCTCAGAATAAAAGTTATTAGCAGCAGAAGCTGTTTTTTCTAATCCAGCTTTCTTAGCAAATACAGATGATGATCCACCAACGTATTTATTCATAGTACTTTTCATACTTTCCATAACACTAGAACTATCTTTTGCAAACATTTCATACACTTTATCAGTATCACTTTCTAGAGCTTTTCTAAACTTATCTTCATCTAAAGCTATCTGACCTTTTTTAGTGTAATCTTCATGAGAAGTTAATCCAGTTTCATTTAAAATGGACATATTATCACCAAATATAGCTTTTTGCATATCATCCATAAATCGTCTCATTTCAGAATCATTTCTAAGTAATCCTACTTTTGCTTTCTTTTCCCATGATTCTATTTCTTCTTTAGACATATCTTTCTTTTGAGCTTCAGTTAATGGAGGATAGTCTCTATTTTGCTTTTGAGTTATCATGTCATACATTTTATCTATTATTTTATTGTAGTCTTCAACAAAGGACTTCATATTATCTATTACAGGTTGTACATCTTGTTTAGATGTTATTTCTGAAGTTCCAACTGCATGAATATCATATTTTATTCCATCAATAGTAAAGGAATTGATTTCTTCATTTAAAACTTTAGAAAATGAACCATCTTTTGACTCAACTTTTATTTCTGCATTACTTCCCATAAATTTATTACTTTTTGAGTTTCCTTGTAATCCTAAAAAGTCAAGTACATCACTATCATTTCCATCTGTACCTACAATCTTAAATCCACTACTTGCACCAGTTTTGCTTGATTCAATAGTAAATTTACCTGTCATATCACTATATGATGCTTTTACTTTTCCCTCTGAAACATCATTTATTTTTTTTACTAAACTATCTATTGTATCCGCTTCAAATTCAACTATTTTCTCATTTTTTTCATCTAATAGAAATCCATTTTCATCAACTTTATTTCCATCTTCGTCTTTAAAACCACCTTCTGGGTTTATAATAGCGTCTCCATTACCTTTTTTGTAAGTAGCCTCTGACATTATAGTTATCTCTTTAGAGTATATAGTTTCACCTTTTTCATCAGTTCCAAGCTCTATTTTAAACTTACCTTCAGATGGTAAACCTAATTCTTTTAAACTGGTTTTACTACCATTACTAATTTCTACACTTGAAGTTGCTCTTGCAGGTTGAGCTAATTTACCAATCTCAAATTTATAATTTACACTATTAGCTCCAGCAGTTCCCGTAGCTGTTATTATATTAGAATTCGAACTATTTACAGTTAATGTGTTCCAAGCACTACTATTTAATATTGAATTCTTAGACGATAAAGAAAAATACTTATCTTGAAATCCATTTATATCTTTAATTACCTCTCTGTATATCTCTTGTTGCCACTTTACTGTCTGCTCTTTTTGCTTTACCTTGTCTATCTTATTTTGCTCACCTGTAAGCATTTCTTTTACCATAGCTTCAGTATCCATACCTGTAGCCAAACCTGGTAGTCTTATCCCACTTACACTAGACATAAGTCATTCCCCCTTATTTACTAGTTTTTATTTTTCTATCAACCTCATGCCATAAATCTCTAACTTCTTCTATCAGTGGAAGTACATTATCAATTATCTGTACATCCTTTCTTATATTTGCTCTACTAAGTTCACTTTTTATAAAATCATACAGGTTGTACATATCTTCCATATAACTACCTGCACTTTTATCCATGGTTATCATTAATTCTAAAAATATATCTTGAACTCTAACTAACTCCTTATGCGCTCTAGCTATATCTTTTTCTAAAATAGCCATTCTAGCTATTTTAGTATATTTCACAGCTCCATCTAATAACATCAATAATAATTGTGATTTAGATGCTGTGTTTACTGAATTTTGTTTATATGTATTGTACGGGTTTGTTGCGTTCATAACTTTCTCCCTCATTTAATTACTTAAATAACTTTAGTATTTCATCAGCACTTATTATAGCTTCAGAGTTTTCTTGTTTTACATTTTCATATACTTCTTTTCTAAGTATCACTTTATCTTTAGGTGCTTCTATACCTATCTTTACACTTCCATCTTCTACTTTTACTATCTTTATTTCTATGTCCTCTCCTATTAATAGAGATTCTCCTTTTTTTCTAGTAATAACTAACATGCTTTTCACTCCCTACTAAAGGTTCCTTTATTTTATACTTGTCATCTTGAAGTATTAATTGTCTACCTTTATTGTTTATTATATTTATTATAACAGGAGCTTTTAAATTTACAGTACTAGTTTCTAAACTTTTTCCTAATGTTATTAAGTTTAATACTAATACATCTTCTTCTTTTTCTATTTGCAATTCTTTTACTATTTCATTATTTAAATCTATTTCATAGTCTTTTTTAATATCAAAAGGTGATATCGATAGAAATCCAATGTGTGCATCATCTGTAGATGTAATCATTTTCAATTTAGGATTTTCTTCTACATTACTCATTGTGAACTTTTTATATGCTTCAAATCCTGGGATTCCTTTTTCAAATGTTATTTCCATATTGTCCTCCTGATTATCTTAAATAATCCATAATTGTCGGTTGTATTAATTTTGTACCTACTTGAATAGATGCTTGATATATCATTTCTGCAGATTTTAATTCTATGAATTTTTGAACTTGGTCAACATCTTGGTCAAGTGATAATACACCTTTCATATTTAATATATTTTCATCATTAAGTTCTTTTACTTTTTCTGCTGTAGATACCCTTACTCCAAAAGATGTTCTTGTATCTACACTGTGATTAAAGAATTTATCTAAATTTTCTTTTGTAGTTCCTAATAGTTCTTTTTTGTTATTTTCAACATCTTTTCCACTAGCTATATCGTTCATACGTTTTGATATATTATTTATATCATTAAGGAATCCTCCATCAGTGATGTTACCGTCTTTATCTCTTTTAACATTAAATATCTCATCTGCAGAAGTATTATAATCTACAGTTATTCCATCTGATATATCTGCCTTTAAATCTTGTGAATTTGATTTTGGGTTTAATGATAATGTAACTATTCCATCTTTTTCTTCTATTATTACTGGTGGTTCATCTACATTGGTACCTCCAAACATATATCTTCCACCATGACTTGTATTTAATGATTCTCCAAGTTCTTTTATTTTTTCATTCATTTCAGCTTGTATTGCTTTCATTTCATTTTCTGAGTATGTACCATTTCCTACTTTTAATATAGACTCTTTTATATCATTAAGCACTCCTCCAACTTGTTCAAGTGATGAATCTGTATTATTCATCCAGCCTACTGTTTCATCTATATTGTAGTTATACTTTTCAGTGTATTTTATTTCATTATTTAAATTCATTATTTTTATAGCTTTATGCGGATCGTCTGATACTCTATTTATCATTTTACTTGAAGCAATTTGTTCATTTATTTTACTCATTCTTGTTAAATTTTCTTGTGTATCATACATATGATTTCTTATCATTGAAGTATTAGTTATTCTCATATTTACCTCCTTAATTATCTTTTTAGACCATTTATTACTACATCTAATAATGAGTCTATAGTTGATATAACTTTAGCACTTGCATTATATGCATGTTGAAATTGTACAAGATTTACCATCTCTTCATCAAGTGACACTCCTGATACATTTAACCTTGAATTATCTATGTCTTTAAGTATTTTGCTTTGGTTTTTTTCATTTCTTATTACTTCTTGTGTTTCATTTCCTAGTTTTTGAACTATGTTGTTATAAAAATTATTTATCGTTATTTCTTCGCCATCTATAGTTACCTTTTTATCTTTTAATTTGTACATTCCTTGTGCTACGTCTGCTGTCACTGATAGTATTTTAGGATCATTTATTATATCTTCATTTACTTGAAGTACTGGATTTTTATCTTTGTTATATACAAACAATTCTATTTTGCTACCATCTGGTGCTTTTAGTGTATCATTTACAGTTTTTGATATCACTTCAGCTAATTTATTTATCTCATTTTCATACTCATTAACTTTATTAATCATATCTAAAGAACCTTGTATTTCTCCTGATGTATTTAATTTTATATTAATTTTTCCATCAGCATCTTTATCCATTATTTCGTTAAGTTCTAATTTACCATCTTTTAAAGCATCTTTTACCTTATCATCATTTAAGTTTAGTTTAAAACTTAAGTCATCAATTATTTTATCTCTTTGATCTAATAAGTCGTTCGGTGTTTTACCACTACCTTCAACTATTTTTATATGCTTATCTAGATCTTCTAACTGTTTTAACATTCCATTTATATCTTCAATATCTTCATTTAACTTTTTCTCTGCTTGAGTACCTAATTGCTCTAGTTTTTCTTTTACCTTACTAATATTATTAGCTAGAAACTTACTATTTTGTATTACTATATCTCTAGCTCCACTATCATTAGGATTTTTAGAAAGTTCTTGCCAACTTGAAAAGAAGTTATTTATAGATGCTGATATAGATGTGTCTGAAGGTTCATTGAAAATTTTCTCCATTGTAGTATAATGCTCATATTTAACCCCTATCTCACCATAGTTATGACTCTCACTTCTAAACTGAAAATCATAAAAAGTATTCCTCATCCTAATAATATCAGTAGCCTCAACCCCAGTTCCTAACTGACCAGCACCCATACTACTGTTATACCCTGGATAACTATACGCACTTTTAGCGCTTTGCTCAACCCTCTGTCTACTATACCCAGGAGTATTCATATTATTAATATTATGTGATGTCGTCTGTATTGCAGTCTGACTCACAGTCATTCCCGATTTTGCTGCATGTAAACTACCTAATAATCCCGCCATTACTATTCCTCCTATCTACCTACTTGCCCATTGGCATTGTAAGTGCTTAAACCTTGACTTGGTTTTATACAATTAATCATCTTCTTAGTAAAAAACAACCTCTGCTTTATAAGCATTCCATTTGCTTCCTTTTGAATCTCTATCATCTTCAAAGTACTTTTTATCTCTTCATAAACAGCCTTAATCTTCTCATCATTAGAGCCTTCCACAAGCTCACTTATACTTGCTTCACTACCCATTATGCTTCTTCTTTTTATCTCTGTAGTTGCAAGTTCCTTAGCCACATCATCTAAATCCTTAACTATCTTATCCATCTTCAACACTTCTTTATTAATCACATATTCATACTGTTCATCAAGCAAGCTCAACATTTTTTTTAGTATATTTTTTTCTTCATAAATCACTATCTTCAATTCTGGATTCAATTACTTTTCTCTCCTTATATTCTCTATTATTTTTTTAGCTAGCTCTCTAGAATTCACTTGGTAGGTTCCATTTTCTATTCTTTGTTTTAATTCATTTATTTTATCCATATTGATATTCTCTTTGTCCGAATTTATTTGATTTAAATGCTTTCCTAAATCTGAAATTTCCACACTATCAGCCCTTTTTTCTTTTATGGGGTTTTGTTCTATTTTTTTAGACTTATATACATTTTGTATATTACTTAAATTCACTTTATCTATATTCATAACTTTACCTCCTTACAAATTTAGATTAATAATTATAAAATATCTTCTTCTACATGCTTAACCTTAGATAATCTTACTGCTAATTTATTTTCTATGATTAAACTTTCTCCACTTGCCAATGGCTGTCCGTTTACATTTATGTCTAGCTCTTCTTCTACGTGTTTATTTAATGATATTACATCTCCAACTTTTAGATTTATTATTTTATCTATTTTTTGTCTTGTTGCTCCCATAGATACTGTTACTTCAACTTTAGCATTCATTATTTCTTCACTCGTATTTACAGGTACTTTTTCTCCTTCAACTAGCTGTTCAAATTCTATATCGTAGATTTTATCCGTAGTTTTAATTTCTTTCATCTGTTCTTCTCCTTACACATATATATCTATTAAAAGCCCATTTATTTCGTCTATTTGAGCTGCAACGTCAAGGTTTTCTTTTTCATCATAAAGTAGTGACTTCGTCAATTCGTCTAGCTTTTCATTTACTGTTTTTACAGTTGTGAAATGATTACTATCCCAAAAACTATCATTTTTGTTTAAGGTATATACATAGTCTACTATTGATTTTAAGTATCCTTTTATAGCTTGTTTATACTTTAGTACATCAGTATAGTCTTGAGTTACTACTAGTCTTTCACCTGTTTTTTTTATTTCTTTTATATACGCATCTAGTTCTTCTTTAGTTTTAGCTCTATTTGTTTGATTAAAGCTATCATTAAAATCCAGTTTGCTTTTTACATTTTTGTTATCTATGCTTAAATTCGCACCTATACCTACATTTCCTACCTTCATTTTCGACCTCTAAAATTTTGTATTTTTATATGTTATATATACGACAATAGTTAAAAATACTTAAGTCATATTTATTTAGCTTTAGTTTTAAGTAGTCAAAGGTACACCAATCAGGGTATACACTTGTAGTAAAGGTGTACTCTTAAGTACCATAAACTTTACCATTAAAAAACTATACTTTTGCCCAATAGTTAATATAAGTAAATCTATCTATAATTTTAATAAGATATTAATTGTATATATTGAATAGTATTTAACTTTTAGATTAATACTCTCTTATATAGATACTTTATATATTAAATATTTTCAATATCTATATTACAATTTATCAATTTTTTTAAGGAGATACGTCTATGTTTAATGTAACAATATGTTGGGATAATACTGAGCAAGCTAAGATATTAAGCAAATACCTAGCTAAGTTTTCAATTAATAAGGATTTTGAATACGACCTATCTACATTTAGTTCTTTAGATAAACTACTTAATAATCGTCCTAACCATATAGATATCTTACTTTTATATGTTGAACTAACTGATAAAAACGTAGTCTTAACTATCTATGATAAAATAAAATCTTTGTATAGCAATATACAAATTATTTTTATCCCTGAGATACTTAACTTTATGTTAAATGGGTTTGCTTTAAAAGACTTTGCATATATGCTTCAACCGTTAAAGTACGAGTGTTTTGAAGAAGAGATGTTAGCTTGTGCTAAAGACTTGAGTCCTAGAATAGACGAAACTTATATTAATTTATTAAATGGATTATCTTCTAAGGCAATTGTCTATATAGAATCTGTTGGAAATGAATGTATAGTTTATACTAATAATTCTATGTTTCAGATTCCTTACAACATAAATTGTATTGAGAAGATTTTATCCTCTAATTTTTTATTTAGATGTCATAATAATTACATTGTAAATTTAAAAATGCTAAGTAAAATTGGAAAATACTACGTTATAGTAAATTCTAAAGAAGTTCCTGTAGCCACTAATAAGTTTGAAGAATTAAAACACAAACTTTTGATTATACTTAATCTATTATAAAAAAATCGCTTATTTATGCAATAAGCGATTTTTATTTATGCCATATAGTGTTTCATTACTTTAGGTACATAATTCTGAGTTTCCTTAGGCATTTTGTAAATATCATCCATAGACTTTACACCTCTGTTTGCCATTCTTGTAGGTCCTCCGTTATATGCCATTAGAGCCATTTCTACATTCCCATTGTATTTATCTAAGTAATCTTTTATATGCCTAGCTCCTCCATCTATATTTTGTTCTATATTAAATGGATCACTTACTCCATAGTGTTTAACATTTTCAGGCATCAATTGCATTAATCCCATTGCTCCAGACTTTGATACACAATTAGGGTTAAAGTTTGACTCAACTTTTATTATTGATTTTATTAAATTTTCGTCTACTCCATACTTTTTCGCACTTTGTGCTACTGCTTTGTCAATTCTTTCATTTATACTCTGATCTTTATTGGTAGATTGTATTTTATTTGTGTTAATAATAGTATTTTCAGTTTCTAAATTTGAGTTTGAATTATTATTATAAATATCTAAAAAATCAGTATTTACATTATTATTTATATTAGTTTGTACTACTGCTTTTAATAAACTTATCATTACCATTTCAAATGCATTGCTATTACTATTTTTACAATCACAATTACTAGTATTACCTAAAGGAACATTTGATGTTAATTGTGATAGTTGTATTTTATCAATCATTTTTTATCACCTCGTGTTTATTGTACGGCAAAAGTATAATTTCTTTAATATATTTATAATTTAAAACTCTGACTTACCCAAACTTTTATTTTTTAAACTGCATAGTTTATTTTTATTCATTCATTTTTAACTATTTTTAAGGCTATTTTTATATCTTTTAGATATTATTACGAATTAACATTTTCTTAACTTGCATTTTTGTTTTTCTACATGTTATTATATTCCTATATAAAAAATAATAAATATACAACTCAATAAGAGACGTTATTTATCATAAGGGGGAGTATGTCATGAAGAAAAAATTAGGTCTTACTAGCAAAATATTTATCGGTATATTTATTGGGATTATATTCGGGTTAATTATAAAAGGAATGCCAAGTGGTACCTTAAAAGATGATCTTTTACTAAACGGAATTTTAAAAGTATTAGGTACTGGATTTATAAGTTCAATAAAAATGCTAGTTGTCCCATTAGTATTTGTATCTTTAGTATGTGGTTCATCTTCTATGGGTGATATAAAGAAATTAAGTAGAATCGGCGGAAAAACTTTATTCTTCTATTTAATAACTACTGCAATAGCTATAAGTTTAGCTCTTCTTGTAGGTATTTTAATCAATCCAGGTGCTGGACTTGACATGTCAGGTTTAATAACTTCAAAGCCTACAATAGGTGAAAGTCAATCTTTAACAGATATTATACTAGCTATGATTCCATCTAATCCTGTTCAAGCATTAGCAAGTGGAGAAATGTTACAAATAATAGTGTTCTCATTATTATTAGGTACATCTATGAGTATGATTGGTGAAAAAGCTGACCCTGTTAGAAAGTTTTTTGAATCTGCTAATGAAATATGTATGAAAATGGTAAGCTTAATAATGTTATTAGCTCCATATGGTATTTTTGCATTAATCGCAAATACTTTTGCTACAACTGGTTTTGAAGCTATATTTTCACTAATTAAATACATGTTTGCTGTATTATTAGCTTTAGCGTTACAAGTACTTATAGTTTATTCAGGTATGATTAAGATATTTACTAGACTTAGTCTTAAACCATTCTTTAAAAAATTTGCAAATGTTGCTGCTATAACTTTCTCGACAGCTTCAAGCAATGCAGCTTTACCTGTAACTATAGAAACTATGGAAGATTTAGGTGTAGATAATTCAGTTGCATCTTTTACTCTACCTTTAGGTGCTACTATTAATATGGATGGTACTGCTATAATGCAAGGTGTTGCTTGTATATTTATTGCTCAGCTATACGGTATAGATTTAACTATAGGAAGCTTCTTAACTATAATACTAACAGCTACTTTAGCATCAGTTGGTACTGCAGGTGTACCTGGTGTTGGTATGATTACTTTATCTATGGTTTTAACTTCTGTTGGTCTTCCTTTAGAAGGCATTGGATTAATTATGGGTGTAGACAGATTATTAGATATGGCTAGAACTACTGTTAATGTAATGGGAGACTGTGCTTGTACTTTAGTGGTAAGTAATAGTGAAGGGGAATTAGATAAATCTATGTACTACGGTAAAAAAGAAGGAGAGCTTGTTGCTATAAATGCATAAAATATAAACAAAGTGGGTGTCTCAAAATGAACCTTTCATTAATGAGGCACTCTTTTTTTGTATATAGTAGTATAACTTTAAGAAAATAGTATTAAATTTCATAAAGTAGTTAATAAAAATAATATGGCATATGATATAAAATTTAAACAAAGAGTACTCGAATATAGAGGAGAAGGTCATACATTTAAAGATACTTGTAA
>NZ_JBOFOR010000002.1:0-11577 GCF_051659545.1 Romboutsia sp.
AAATACTGAAGTACATTTGGACTTAAGAATGCAGGTAGTGTTGGTCCTAGATATATTCCTTTTATACCTAATGATAAAAGCGCTAATAAATCTGCAACTGCTTTTTGCTCATACCAAGATAATATTATAGATAGTGGTAAACTATTTACATTTGTATCAAATGCATCTGCTAGTGCTAAAGCTATTCTTACAGCTGAATATGCATCATTACACTGTCCTACATCTAAAAGTCTTGGAAGTCCTGCTACTTCACCAAACTCTAATTTATTGAATCTATATTTACCACATGCTAATGTAAGTATTATACAATCATTTGGAACTTGTGTTGCAAACTCTGTATAATAGTTTCTTCCAGCTCTTGCTCCATCACACCCTCCTATTAAGAAGAAATGTCTTAACTTGCCAGATTTAACTGCATCTATTATAGCTGCTGCATTGCTTAAAGTAGCATTATGCCCAAATCCTACTAATATTTCTTTTGGTTCTTGGTCTTCTTTAAATCCTCCAAGTTCCAAAGCCTTATTTATTATCTCACTGAAATTTTTTTCACCATTTTCACTTTTTCCTATATATTTAACTCCATCCCATCCAACTACACTAGTTGTAAATATTCTATCCTTATATGAATCTCTAGGCTTCATTAAGCAGTTTGTAGTCATTAAGATACATCCTGGTATATTATCAAATTCTTTTTGTTGATCCTGCCAAGCTCCACCAAAATTTCCTACTAAATGAGGATACTTATTTAGCTCTGGATAACCATGAGAAGGAATCATTTCTCCATGAGTATATATATTTATTCCCTTTCCTTTTGTTTGTTTTAAAAGCATTTCTAAGTCTTTTAGATCATGACCTGAAACTATTATAAACGGACCCTTTTTAACGTTAATATTTACTTTATGAGGTGATGGATTTTTATATATAGTAGTATTTGCTTCATCTAGTTTTTGCATAATAGCAACACTAATATCACCTGTTTTTATAGTCCATGTTATTAAATCTTCTACAGTTAATTTATCATCACAAGTTGCAGCTAATGCTCTAAAATAAAATTCATCAACTTGGTCATTGTAATATCCTAACTCTCTAGCTTGATGGCCATATGCTGATATGCCCTTTAGTCCATATATGATAGTTTGTCTTAAAGAACGTATATCTGCGTCTAAATCTTGGTCATACATTATACCTGCACATTTAGCATCAATCAACATTTTGTCTCTAGTATCACTTAAATTATATGTAGCTTGTTCACAACAGTTTTCACAATTAGATACTTTACTTCTTAAACTTTGCTTTATTTTTTGTGACTCTCTTAGCATTTTTTCATGAACATCACCATCGAAGTTAACATTTGTAAGTGTTGTAAACAATGTATTTTCAACAAAACTAACGATATATTTATCTATTTTATCGCCTTTTTTATTAATTCATTTACATAACAGCTTATCCCTTTTATTTGATATATAAGTAAGTCTTGAAGAGCTGCTATTTCAGGTGTCTTTCCACATACACCTACTTTAGTACAGCCTTTTCCACCAGCTGTCTGTTCGCACTGATAACAAAACATTGGATAATCCATATAACCGCACTCCTTTTATATAATATGGTCTTATATTTACCATATTCGATTTATTCATGTATATAGATTATAGGTCTTCTTCTTTTAAGTTTTTTATTAGTATTCTTTGACCTGATGTCCGTTTTAAAACTCTGTTATTTCTTTACCACTTAACCTAGCATGAACTTGACAAAAACCGTCAATATGCGAATTGCTGGAGGTCCTAGTCAAGTCATTACAATGACTTGACTTCCTATCAAAATAAAAAAGGCTATTATTTAACAATCAAGTAAATAATAACCTTTTAATTCTAATATTTTATTAAGCCTTAACTTTTACATCCTCTTTACCTAATAAGTAAGCTCCAAGTCCCATTACTAAAGCTCCGCCTACAATATTTCCTATAGTGACTACCACTAAATTATATACAGCACCTGCTAAAGTAGCACCTTGAATAGCATTTGATAATAATGCAACTGCAAATACTGTCATATTTGCTATACTATGTTCAAACCCACTAGTTATAAAAGCAAATTAATATTTTATCCCACTCCAATAAATGTTTTCATTTATTTTTACAATGTCATCTAGATTTACACCTTCTAAAGCCCATTTTTTAAATTCCATAAATCCAGTTCTATCAACGATGTATCCTATATGTTCTTTAGGTAGACTTCTATCTATATATTGTTCAACATATTTATAAGTATTAAGTATAATCTTTATAATAGATTCTTCATCTGCCCATATTAAAAAGTCCTCTGCCAGTCTTGGATTTTTCTTTCCTGTTCTACCCATAATTGCAAGTCTATAATATTTTCTAGAATCTCTAGTCCATGCAGATGTTGGACAGTTTAATGTACATTCTCCACAACCTATGCATTTATCATGGTCCCTAACTATTTTGTAGTTTTCCATTTTAAGTGCTTTTGTAGAAAGTTTTTCACATTTTTTTACACATGCACCACAGGAGATACATCTTTCCTTTTCATATAAGGGAAGTGTCATACCTATTATTCCAAAGTCATGTGTTCTTGCTTTTATACAGTCATTTGGACATCCTGTTAAGGCTATTTTAAAATGTAAGTCATTTGGATAAATTGCATCTTCAATTTTTCTTGCGAATTCTGTTGTATGATATTGTGCTTTAGGGCAAACTTTATTTCCTATACACGCTGCTACATTTCTAGTTCCTGCTGATGGATATCCTTTATCTTTTTCTGTTTGATTAATATTCATTTTCTCTATTACTGGCTGTATTAATTTATTTACTTCTTCCATATCTTCCATTTTTATTCCAAGTATTTCAAATCCTTGTCTTGTAGTCATGTGTATTTCGCCATTGCCATACTCTGTTGCTATTTTTGATACTATCATTAAACTTTCAGGATCTGCACAACCACCTGGTATTCTCACTCTAAGAGAAGTTTCATATTTTGTTTTAGTTACTCTATAAGCATTTTTCATTATCTTTTTTGTATTTAAATCTCTTATCATAATCCTACCCCCTAATCTATTAAATTCTTTGCATAAGAATAATCAAACACTGGTCCATCTATACATATATAAGTATCATCCATCTTACAATGACCACATTTACCTACTCCACAACACATTTTTCTTTCATAAGATACCCAAATATTTTGTTCAGCTAAATCTCTTTTTAAGAACTCTCCTACCGTAAACTTCATCATCATAGGTGGTCCTACTACGATAGCTGACATGTTGTTTATATCATCTATTTTTAAATCTGGGATATATTTTGTAACTAAACCTATATTTCCATCATAATCCTCACTAGCACTATCAACAGTTACTAATATATCTAGTTTTTCACTCCATCTTTTTATATCATCTTTAAATAAAATATCTTGAGGACTTTTAAAGCCTACTATTAATTTAAAGCTTTTACATTTATTTGGATTATTGTAAAAATGTTCTACTATACCTCTTACAGGTGCTAATCCACTTCCTCCTGCAACAACTACAACTTCTCTATTTTCGTATAAATTCACATCAAAACCATTTCCATAAGGCCCTCTTATGAAGAATTTATCTCCTACATTATAGTCGAATAACTCACTAGTTACCTTACCTACATTCCTTATCGTAAAATCTACATAATCATCCCCATATCCTGATACAGATATTGGACTTTCACCGTATTTAGGTATTGAAATCTCATAGAACTTTCCAGGTAGTACACCTTCTGTACTGCATGATACTCTAAATGTCCACTCTATTTCAGTATGCTTAACTATATCTATAATTTCTGAACTACATGGTATATATGGATTCATTTACTTTACCCCCTCATTTGTATCCGCTATATTTTTTACTTTTTCTATACACTTAGAAAAAGATATGTATTGTGGACATGCATCATCACATCTACCGCAGCCTACACACATTTGGTATCCAAATCTTTTATCAAAATCGTATATCTTGTGCATTGTTTTAAATCTCATTCTTTCACCTTGTTTTTTTCTAAAAGAGTGTCCTCCTGCCATATCTGTATACCCATCTACCTGACAAGATGCCCATACTCTTCTTCTTTCTCCTACATTCTCATTTTCTTTGTAGTATATATCTTGCATAGTAAAACAAGTACATGTTGGACAGACAAAGTTACATCTACCGCAAGCTATACATCTAGTATCATATTCATCCCACATTGAGTGCTTTAATAGTTCTACCGGGTTTATATTTTGAGGTAATTCTATTTTGATAAGGTTTTCTTTTACATGATCAACTTCAAATTCACTTTCTTCACCTTTGAATATATTTAACTCCTCATCTTTTAGATCTAAATAAATATCATCACCATCTATATTTAATCCCATTGAGTAGTTATCAGTTTTATTAGAATCCATGCTTACACAAAAACAATTTCTAAAACTTTTACTACATCCAATTAGAACAAACTTTACTTTTTCTCTTAATCTTTCATAGAAATAATCTTTTTCTATTCCGTTTTTAAGATATATTTCATCTAACCTTTTTACTCCATTTATATCACAAGCTCTTAAAAATATTAGTAACTTTTTATTATCTAAGTCACTAGTCTTATATTCTTTTTCTGTAAAATAAAATAAGGTCTGAGTTATTGGAAGTATAACTTCTTTAGGTGAGAAGTTTGATTTTTTATTAAATTCTATTTCTTCTATTTTGCTTATTTCCTCATATTTAGTTAAATCTGTATCGGAATATACACCTTTAAAAGGGATAGTTACTGGTGCTAATATTTTGTATTCTTTTTTTAATAAACTAAGCCCATCATTAAAGCTGTTTTTACTTAATTTTATTTTCATATATTTTCCTCCCAAACTTTGTTAATTAAATAATAATATATAATATCTTTTTTAGCCGTGATATATCTCACACATTTTTAATTATGTTTAAAATACTTGGATAATCCATCTTTTTTTATATATATTTTTTTATTTTCAATTTTAACCAATTCACTTTCTTGAAGTTGCTTCATGGCTCTTGATAAACTTTCCCTTTTGCAACCTAACATATCTGCAATATATGTAATATTAATATTAGCATTTATATAGGTCCATTCTCCTTGTTCTATACCAAACTCCTTTCCCATTCTGTAAAGTTTTGCTGCTAGTTTTTTGTCTATTCTTATAGATATAGAGTTTTTAAGTTGCCTATATAATCTTCTATTTAAATTTTGTGTATGTGATAATACGTTTTTAGTTAATATAAAATCTTCTTCCATAATTTTGATAAATTGTGCTGAAGAACATTGTAATATAGTTGAATTCTCGAAAATTTCACATCCAAATGATGTATTTTTCTTATCATGAAGCAAAACTTCATTAATCATATCTCCATCTTTTAAAATAAATATTATTTTTCTTTCTCCATTTTCATTTATCTTATATACAGATACCTTTCCTTTTTTTAAAAAGTAAATACAATTAATAAATTCTTTTTCTTCAAATAATATATTTTTCTTCTTTAAATTTATAACTGACATGACTTCTTGTAACTCTTTTTTACTTTTTTCTTTTATATTCTCAAACACACATATATTATCTATTTTCATAATTTTTATGTGTACTTAAATATAGTACACAACCTCCTTCTAATAATAATTATTATTTATATTATACTACCTAAACTATATACCTTTACAAAAAATAAAGAGAAAAAGATAAGTTATAAAACGACTTATCTATTTCTCTTCATAATTTTTTTGAATTTTTACATTTCTAAAAACATTTTTAAATCATCTTCAACATTAGTTATTCCGCCTATACCAAAGTTTTCAACTAATACATTAGCTACATTTGGTGATAAGAATGCTGGTAGAGTTGGTCCTAAGTGAATATTTTTAACACCTAAGTGAAGAAGTGCTAATAATACTATTACAGCTTTTTGCTCATACCATGCTATATTATAAGCTATTGGTAATTCATTTATATCATTAAGTTCAAATACTTCCTTTAATTTAAGTGCTATAAGTGCTAATGAATATGAATCATTACATTGACCTGCATCTAATACTCTAGGTATTCCACCTATATCCCCTAAATCTAATTTATTGTATTTGTATTTAGCACAACCTGCTGTTAATATTACTGTATCTTTTGGTAAAGCCTTTGCGAAATCAGTATAATAATCTCTAGATTTAGCTCTTCCGTCACATCCTGCCATAACAAAGAATTTCTTTATAGCACCAGATTTAACAGCATCAACTACTGCATCTGCAAGTGCAAATACTTGATTATGTGCAAATCCTCCAACTATTTCTCCAGTTTCTATTTCTGTAGGAGGTTGGCAGTTTTTAGCCATTTCTATTATTTGAGAGAAATCTTTATTGTCTTCGCTTTCACCTTTTATATGCTTAACTCCAACAAATCCTGCTGCACCAGTTGTAAATATTCTATCTTTGTAGCTATCTTTTGGTGGTACTATACAGTTTGTAGTCATTAGTATTGGTCCATTGAAACTTTCGAACTCTTCTTTTTGTTTCCACCATGCATTTCCGTAGTTTCCTGCAAAGTGAGAATACTTTTTAAATGCTGGATAGTAGTGAGCTGGTAACATCTCTGAGTGAGTATATATGTCTACTCCACTACCTTCTGTTTGTTTTAATAATAATTCTAAATCTTTTAAATCATGTCCTGATACAAGTATTCCTAGATTATTTCTTACACCTATATTTACTTTAGTGATTTCTGGATGTCCGTAAGTTCCTGTATTTGCACTATCTAATAATGCCATACCGTCTACCCCAAATTTACCAGTTTCAAGAGTTAAACCTATTAGTTCATCTATAGTTAAATTGTCATCTAAAGTTTTTGATAAAGCACTTTGCATAAATGCATTTACTTCTTCATTATCGTATCCTAAAGCATTAGCATGTTTCACATATGCAGATAGTCCTTTAAGTCCATATATTATAAGTTCTCTTAAACTTCTTACATCTTCATCTTTAGTAGCAAGAACTCCAACTTTAGTAGATTTCTCATCTAGTATTTTATCTATATCAACAGATTCTTTTCCACTTCCAAGTATAGCATCTTTTATTTTGCTTAATACATTTACCTTCTCATCCATTTCAGCATTTGAATTTGCATTCCATAATGCTGCTTGAGATAAGTTTTCTTTGTTAGCTAATTTAGCTAATAAAGATTCTTTAACGTCTAAAGTTTCCTTAACTCTTGCATAAAATACTGCATCATCAAAGTTAGCATTAGTTATTGTAGTAAATAAGTTTATAGTTATTAAATGATTTATTTCTGGATCTATTAAATTTCCTTCTGCTCTAAGTTTAGTAGTTACTTCTGATAAACCTTTTGTTACATATACTAATAAATCTTGCATTCTTGCTAATTCTGGTGACTTACCACATACTCCAAATTTAGTACAACCACTACATCCTGCAGTTTCTTGACATTGATAACAAAACATTGAATTTTCCATATCATTCTCTCCTATTAAATGTGTATTTTTTATACCCTTTTTATGTGAGTATATTTAATTAATTTTATATTTTTTATTGATTAATATAATTATAGTATATAGTGATTTCTAATAAATATCTGTAACATTTGTTACAGAAAATAAATTAAACAATATTTTTATTTTACTTAAAATATGATTTATTTGGTGATATATTATAAATACAAAAACTTAGTTAATTCATATTAAAAGACATACTTTAATAGTAATTTTTCACTATTAAAGTATGTCTAATTAATTTATTTTTAAAAATATGTTAATAACTGCTCTGGAATCATGGAATACTAATATATGCATGAAATGGCTTGGCTTGCTAACTATTTCCACGTAATTTGTGGAGTTTTTCTAGGTACAGTTCTTTGATACTTAACATTTGGATAGCCTATTACCATACATGTAATTATTTCTTCTCCATCCTTTAATCCTAACAGTTCTCTCATTTTATGATTACCTTGAGATGCCCTTACTAAAAATCCACTATAAAAAGTTCCTAAACCAAGTGCGTTAGTCATCAGTTCCATATTAGTAGATGCTAATCCTCCATTTATAGGAGTCTTTGATACTACTAGTATCATGGCTGGTGCATTGAAGAATATTCTATCTTCTGCATCTTTATTATTTTTATATGCATCATACATTGAAACCCACATTCTGGCATATCTTTCAAATGGCTTTGTTTGTTCATTTAAGTTGTTTAAAATATTTTGACCCATATTGTTTAGACTTTCTAATACCATTTCCCTTAATTCTTCTTTTTGTTCTTTTACTACTATGTAAGATACATCCTGGCTATTAGTTGATGTTTGAGTAAATCTGCCTGCTTCAATTATTTTTTCTATCTTATCATTTTCAATATCTATATTTTTAAAGTTTCTTACTGATCTTCTAAATTTTATAAAGTTTAGTAAATTTTCTGGATTTACTTCAAAGTTTTCTCTATCATATTCTTTTACTTCGTCCATATCATATTCATCTGTAGTTACTGCATTAACTGGACATATAGCTATACAATGACCACACTTCATACATCTACCATTGTCTACCTCTGCTTTACCCTCTACAAGTTTTATACACTTTACTGGACAATCTTTAATACATAGTCCACATGCAATACATTTTTCACGATTTACATTCATCATAATTTTAAGTGCTCCTTTTCTATATTTGTATCTAATTTTATCCTATATCATAAATATTGTATTCATTTAAGTATTTTTTAGTAAAGGAATTCATAGATGATTTTTATTATCTAATACTAATTATAACCTAATTCTATAGTAAAATTAATAACTAATTCAATATAATTTTTATACTCTCTAATTAGCATAAACTTAACAAAATTCATCTAATTGTAATAGTTTGGATTACTTTTTCATAATTACCGCATTGAGCTATTTCTAAAATACTACTAGCATTTAACTAAGGGTATAGCAATATATTCCGATAATTAAAGTATAAAACTTTGAAAGGAGTGATTTATATGAAAATAGGAGGATTTACATCATTTTTTAATAATAATCTAGGATTTAAGCCAAATGGAATAAAAAGGTACTTGAAACCTACGGAAGACATATTAGATATTGAAAAAAAGATAGCTAGCGGAATCAAACCTGATGAGCTATCTAAGGAGGAATATATAAGATTAAATACTTTTGAAAAAGCAGAGTCCGCAGCTTTTTCTGCTGACGTAAATAAAGAAATGTCTTTAGCCGAAAAAATTGCTATAAAAATAGCAAAAGGGGAAAAACTTACACAAGAGGAAGAACGTTTAATAAGTGAAAGTTATCCAGATTTAAGAAGAGAAGCAGAGCAAGCTAATAAAGAAGCACAAGATATTAAAAAACAATTAAAACAAGCAAAAAATCCTAAAGAAAAACAACAAATTATTTCTACTGCAATTGGTAATATAGGAAGTATGCTTAGTAAAGGTTTAATTTCACCAATACAAGGAAAAATAAAATTAGCAGCTCTAGACAAAGTAGTCGAAGAATCTGAAAGTGAAAAGAAAATTTTAAATGAAGAATTAAAATATATGAAAATAAAAAAAGGTTCATTAATTGATAAAGAGGTATAAGAAGTTTGTGGTACTTAAAATACTAAGTTGCCGTCTAGATTTTAGACGGTGTCTTTTTCTCATGGAGGGCAAGTATTGTATGAACAAAAAAATAAATACAATGATTCTATCCCTAGTAGTATCATCACTACTAATAACAGGATGTTACACATCAAAAGAACCCATTATCAAAACCCTAGCACCATATGAAGTAACACAAAATACAACCTCAAACTATAATCAGCAAACAATCGACTTCAACTTAGGAAAAGATACAGTACCAATACCAGGAGATAGAAAAGTAAAATTTGACTTAAGATGAATAATCTCAGTACCTACTGATACTAAACCTAAAAAACTAAAACCAGTAATAATCCTACATGGATGCCATGACAACGATAACAAAAAAAGATATGACACTGGATTTATATACCTAACAAAATATCTAGCAAAAAATGGATATCTAGCCCTAAGCATAGACGTAAATGCAACCTACGACTGGAAACAAGGAGACAACAACGAATATGTAGCTATTCCAAAAGTCTTATACAAACACCTAGAAAAACTACAACAAGCAAACCAAGGGCAAAATATCTTTAATATTGATCTAACAAATAAAATAGACCTAAATGAAATAACACTAATTGGCCACTCAACAGCTGGAGAAATAGTATTTGATATAGCTAGTGATAAAGAAAAACTTTAAAAAAATAGTTACAATATAAAAAATATCCTATCACTAGCTCCAACACAAAACACTATAGATACATCTTGTGATACAGATGTAGAGAATATTTCCATGCTAATAGGAAGATTAGACGGGGATGTAGTAGATTTTGCAGGACTAGGAATATATGAAAAGCTAAGACTTTTAGATAAACAAAAGCTGCTCTCAGCAGTACTACTAGAAAATGCTAATCATAACTACTTTAACTCAGAAACGGAAAGAAACGATGCCTTGCTGTATCAATCATCTCTTGATGTGTCTAAACAACTAACTCGTACAGAGCAAGAAGATTTTGCAAAGAATTTTGTGGTTGATTTTTTAAACACAGTGTATAATAATCAAAAAAATACTATCTATAATACAGATCAAAGCTCTATATTAAAAATAAATAACAATAATGTTTATAACTACTTACAAACTACTCACTCAAAACCTTTAATAAACATAAATGACAAGGATAAATTTATACTAAAAGAGGCTCAAATTAAATCAATAAAAGAATCACTTAGTGCTCCGGATGATAGTGCGCCTGGTGTATATTTACCAAAATCAATAGATGGTACAATCGATTTGTTAAGTGTATCATGGAAGACTATTAATTCACAAATATCCTTTGATCCTAATATAACTGATTTTAGTTCATACAAAAATATTAATATGAATGTATTGATAGATGGTTCTAGTGAGTTAAATGAAGTTGGTAAATCTCAAGGGCTTACTATTGAATTAGTAGACAATAAAAATAGTGCTGTAAAGGTAATAGTACCCACAGACTCTAACCTAATCACTTATCCATTAGGTAAACTTGATTCACTTGATTTAGGAGATGGTAAAGTACTTAAGTATTGGAATACATTAACTCCAATTAGACAGGTTACAGTGCCATTAAGTATGTTTGAGGAAATCAATTTGAGTAATATCAAATCTGTAAATATAATATTTGACCAAAAATCTAGTGGTAATTTAGTATTTGAATCATTTAATATAGACTAAAGTAATATTTACATCTGCATTCCCTTTTAGTTGCACTTTTTATATGTCTTATTATTAGTTTATCTCTCAAGTTTTTTCCTATCCATCCTGTAAAAGCTTTTACAAATATTAATACGATTTTTTTCATATATATATATTCTAATAGAGTTTCTACATTCTTACACATAGTCTATCTATTGTATTTGTAGGAACTTTATTTATTTCATCGATAAATTTATTTATTGCTGTTTTTACTACAGCGATACTAGAAAAAAATCTGTTATT
>NZ_JBOFOR010000003.1:0-14143 GCF_051659545.1 Romboutsia sp.
AATCATAAAATAAGAAAGGGTATTTTCTATATGTTATTTCAAAATGAACAAGAATTCAATAGTTTAATTTCAATGCTAGTAAAAAATCTTTCAGGAGTCGAAAAAAGAATGGCTATCGCCAATATAGTAAATCACATAGGAAATATTAGCAATACAAAACTATCAAAGATACTTGGTGTTAGTAGAACCACTATCAGAAAAGCTATTTTAGAGTATAAAAGTGGTAACTTTAATGATAAGTTTTGTGATAGAGGTCGGAAATCCACTATAGTTAAGTTTCCAAATATTGAACAAGATATCAAATCTATTGCAAATTCGCAATCACAAACAGATCCAACCTTTAAATCAACAAGGCTTTATACAAGGTTAACGGTAGCTAAGATTAGAGAAGAATTAATAGTAATAGGTTATTTTGATTGTGAATTACCATCAAATGAAACTATAAGAAAAATAGTTAACTCATTGGGTTTTACCTTAAGAAAAGTTAGAAAAACTAAGCCTATTAAAAAAATCGCTGAAACCGATTATATTTTTACTAACCTTAAGAGTGTACATGACCAAGCTGATTTAGATAAGAATACTGTAAGAATATCTGTAGATGCTAAAGATAAAGTTAAAATAGGTAATTTCTCTCGTGGGGGCTATAGTAGAACTACAACTAGTGCATTTGACCATGATTTTTCAACTGACTATATAACGCCATTAGGAATACTTGATGTAAAAAAAACAAGGTTGATATGACTTTTACACAGTCAAAAGTTACTGCTGATTTCATAGTTGATTGTATTGAAAAATATTGGTCAGATAACTACTATAACACAGGTAAAGATACATTAATTATTAATTTGGACAACGGACCAGAAAACAATAGTAGGCGAAGCCAATTTATAAAGCGTATAGCTGATTTCTCTGTAAACAATAATATAAAAGTAATACTTTCATACTATCCACCTTATCATAGTAAATATAATCCTATTGAAAGAGTTTGGGGAGTATTGGAAATGCATTGGAACGGCAGTGTATTAGACACCAAGGAAACCGTACTTAGATTTGCTCAAAATATGACTTACAAGGGTTTTAATCCTAAAATCAACTTTAGTAAAAAAACGTATAGTTGTGGTAAAAAAGTCTGTAAAGGTACTATAGAATCATTAGAAAAATGTATAACTAGACTAGATGGTATTGAAAAATGGTTTGTAATACTCGAACCTAGTAAAATAAGATATAGTATTTAAATAATAGATTGATTTCTATGGGGAGGGGGAAACTCTATCATTTTTTGATATTTATTCAATAAATAAACTTCTATGATAGTTTGAAACACCAAAATAACTATCCAAAATAGAATAAATAAGATATGCCTTCTAAAATTGGACAGTTATTTTCTTGGAAAAGCCTTAGTGCACAAATACGAACTAGTTATTACAATGTAATTAAAGGATTGAAATAGTTTATTAAAATAAAAAAATGAATTACAAATAAAAAAACTTGCATAAAATAAAAAGTAATTGCATGTAGATAGAATTTAGATGGTAAAAATATTTTTTATGGGGGATAAATAATATGTGTATAATAGATAAAATAAAATCAAAGGAAATAAAAATAGTAGATACAACTTTAAGAGATGGAGAACAAACAGCTGGAGTTGTTTTTGCAAATAATGAGAAAATTATTATAGCTCAAATGCTCAGTGATTTAGGCATTAATCAGTTGGAGGTCGGTATACCTGCAATGGGTGGAGATGAAAAAGAAGCCATAAAATCAATTTGTAAGAGAAATCTCAAATCGAGTATTATGGCTTGGAATAGAGCAGTAATAAAAGATATTGAACAATCAATTGATTGCGGAGTAGATGCAGTAGCTATTTCGATATCAGTATCTGATATTCATATAAAAAACAAATTGAAAACCTCAAGAGGATGGGTAATAGAGAATATGGTAAAAAGCGTTGAATACGCAAAGAGAAATGGCCTATACGTATCAGTAAATGGAGAAGACTCTTCTAGAGCTGATATTGATTTTTTAGTACAATTTATGGAAGCAGCAAAACAGGCAGGTGCTGATAGATTTAGATACTGTGACACAGTTGGAGTAATGAATCCATTTAAGATTAGAGAAGATATAAACAAATTGTACAAAAAAACAAAATTTGATATAGAAATGCATACACATAATGATTTTGGCTTAGCAACAGCTAATGCCATTGCAGGAGCAATGGGTGGAGCAAGTCATATAGGTGTTACAGTTAATGGTTTAGGGGAAAGAGCAGGAAATGCAGCACTAGAAGAAGTATTAATGGCATTAAAATACGTTCATGGATTTGAGCTAAACATAGATACTAGAATGTTTAGAGAATTATCAGAATATGTTTCAAGTGCATCAGGAAGAGAGCTTCCAGCGTGGAAAGCAATAGTAGGAAGTAATATGTTTAGACATGAATCAGGAATACATGCAGACGGAGCATTAAAAAATCCAGAAAACTATGAAGCTTTTGATCCAAGTGAAGTAGGACTAGAAAGACAGATAGTAATAGGAAAACACTCTGGAAAAGCAGCAATAATAAATAAATTTGAGGAGTACGATGTACACTTAAGTGATGATGTTGCTTCTGTAGTGTTAGAAGAGGTAAGATCAATTTCAGTAAGAATGAAGAGAAGCCTATTTGATAAAGAGATAGTTCAAATATACTACGATATATTAAATGAACAAAAAGCACTTTAAGGGGGTAAAAACGTGGGAGATAATATAACTTACAAAATATTAAAGAAATATTTAGTAGATGGTGAACTTATACCTGGCAATTCAATAGGTATAAGAATAGACCAAACTTTAACACAAGATTCAACTGGTACTATGGCATACCTTCAATTAGAAGCTATGGATATAGATAAGGTAAAAACAAAAAAAAGTGTGGCATTTATAGATCATAATATGTTGCAACAAGGTTTTGAAAATGCAGATGACCACAAATATATACAAACAGTAGCAGATAAATATGGAGTGTATTTTTCAAAACCTGGAAATGGTATATGCCATCAAGTATTTCTAGAAAGGTTTTCTTGCCCAGGAGAGACAATTATAGGTTCAGACAGTCACACACCAACTGCTGGAGGAGTTGGTATGTTGGCTATAGGTGCAGGAGGTTTAGATGTTGCCCTAGCTATGGGAGGAGGAGCATATTATATAAAAGCTCCTAAGATTTGCAAAGTTAATTTAATAGGTAAATTAAATCCAATGGTATCTTCAAAAGACATTATCCTAGAAGTATTAAGAATCAAAACTGTAAAAGGTGGCGTAGGAAAAGTATTTGAATATGCTGGAGAAGGAGTACAAACTTTATCAGTTCCACAAAGGGCTACAATAACAAATATGGGAGCAGAACTTGGAGCTACAACTTCGATTTTCCCAAGTGATGAAAAAACTTTAGAGTTTTTCAAAAGCCAAGAAAGAGAAGAAGAATGGTCAGCGCTTTTGCCGGATATAGACTGTAAATACGATGAAGAAATAACTATCAATTTAAATAAATTAAAACCATTAGTTGCGAAACCACATAGTCCAGATAATGTAGATGAAGTAGAAAATATTAAAGATTTAAAAGTAGACCAAGTGGCAATAGGAAGTTGTACTAATTCATCTTATGAGGACTTAATGAAGGTTGCAAAAATATTAAAAGGAAATAAGGTTCATAAAGATGTTAGTTTAGTTATAGCACCAGGCTCAAGACAAGTAATGGAAATGTTAGCTCGAAATGGTGCATTGGGAGATATTATAAGCTCAGGAGCAAGGATTTTAGAAAATTCTTGTGGACCATGTATAGGAATGGGTCAATCTCCTTGTACTGATTCTGTATCACTTAGAACTTTCAATAGAAATTTCTATGGTAGAAGTGGAACCTTATCTGCAGATGTTTATTTAGTAAGTCCTGAAGTTGCAGCTGTAAGTGCTATAAAGGGGATGCTTACTGATCCAACTACTTTTAAGGTAGACTTTAGTGATATTATTGTAGATAAATTTATAATTGATGATAGCATGATTATAAAACCTAATGAAAATAAAGAAGAGGTAGAAGTTTTAAGAGGTCCTAATATAAAACCTTTCCCAGTAAATACACCACTAGGTGAAAGTATTTTAGGAAAGATTACTTTGAAAACAGAAGATAATATTACTACAGACCATATTATGCCTTCAAATGCAAAACTATTGCCATATAGAAGCAATATTCCATATCTTTCAAATTATTGCTTTAATACAGTGGATGCAGATTTCCCTGAAAGAGCAAAGGAAAATGAAGGTGGATTTATTATAGGTGGGGAAAACTATGGTCAAGGTTCAAGTAGAGAACATGCCGCACTAGTTCCGTTATACTTAGGAGTAAAAGGCGTAATAGTCAAGAGTTTTGCTAGAATACACAAGGCGAACTTAATAAATAGCGGAATAATTCCTATGGAATTCTGTGATGTAAAAGACTATGAAACTTTAGACATATTAGATACTTTAGACATATCAAATATTTTAGAACAACTAGAAGGTGGATATTTAGAAGTTAATAATATTACTAAAAATAGTAAGTTTAAAGTTAAAGTGGAATTATCCTCAAAAGAAGTAGATATATTAAAGTCTGGAGGTAAATTAAATCATACTAAGGAGCAATGTGAATTAGCTTAATAAAAAATTGGGGGGATTAGATAATGTACAAAGTTACACTTATACCAGGGGATGGAATAGGTCCAGAAGTAGCAAAAGCTATGACTAAAGTTGTAGAGACTTCAGGAGTTAAGATAGAGTGGGAAGAAGTGAATGCAGGAGAAACAGTTATGGAAGAGTTTGAAACTCCTCTTCCAAAACATGTAATAGATACAATTAAGAAAAATAAAATAGCTATAAAAGGTCCTATTACTACACCAATAGGAAAGGGATTTAAAAGTGTAAATGTAACGCTTAGACAAGAATTAGATTTATACGTAAACTTAAGACCAATAAAAAGTTTTAAGGGAATAAAGTCTAGATACGAAAATGTAGACTTAGTAATTGTAAGAGAAAATACAGAAGATTTATATGCAGGTATTGAACATAAATTAGGAAACTACGGTGCAGAAAGTATAAAAATAATAACTAAAGATGCAAGTGAGAGAATAGTAGACTTTGCTTGCAACTATGTAAAAGATAACAAAAGAAATAAATTAACAGCAGTACATAAGGCTAATATAATGAAATTAACAGATGGATTATTCTTAGATGTATTTAGAGAAGTATCTTCTAAACATGATATTAACTATGATGATTTAATAGTAGATGCTGCTGCTATGAATTTAGTATTAAACCCAGAAAAATACGATGTTATGGTAATGCCAAATCTTTATGGAGATATACTTTCCGACTTAGGAGCAGGATTAGTTGGTGGTCTTGGAATAATACCAGGAGCAAATATTGGTAAAGATTATGCTGTATTTGAGGCAGTACATGGAAGTGCTCCACAAATAGCAGGTCAAAATAAAGCAAATCCAACAGCACTTATACAATCTGCGGTTATGATGCTTAGATACTTAGAAGAATATGAATGTGCAGATAAAATAGAGAAGGCATTAGGAGAGGTATTCTTAAAAGGAGAAAAATTAACATTAGACTTAGGTGGAAGCGCATCTACAACAGAATTTGCAGATGAAGTATGTAAATATATTTTAAATAGTTAATTGAAAAAGAACTTTAAAATAGAATTCTTAATTTTAAAAAGTATAGGTAATATTTTCATGATTTATGTTGTTTATAAAAGATAACAAATAGGTTATAATTATAGTAGTATAATTTATAAATAAAGGAGTTGATATGCTTGAATAATGAATTATTAAATGCTATAAGTGATTTACTAGACCAAAAACTAGATCCTATAAAATCAGAAATAACAACTATGAAATCAGAAATAACAACTATGAAATCAGAAATAACAACTATAAAATATCAAGTAGATGAAAATACACAAATACTTAAAGCATTAGAACACAAAGTAGATATTATTAAAGCAGAGCAAGAAAATATGAAGCATGATATAGCTCATATAAAAGGTGATACAGAAGCAATAAAGAAGGATATAACTAATGTAGAAGTTATAACTGCAAGTAATTGGGCAGATATAGCGAAATTAAAAGCTGTTAAATAGACGAGACTTGGATTTTAAATTCAGGTCTTTATTTTTATGTAATTGTTGTAAATTTAAGTCTAAATAGACTTGCTAAAAATAGTTATCCTATATTTGCATATAAGGAATCTAAGAGTGACAAATGGCAAGAAGTTAAATTGGATAATAACAGTGCATTAACTTATAATGCAAATATTGAATTAAAACAGAAGAAAAACTATGAATACAAAGTATATACCAATGGAGAAGTTGTAGAAAGTACACCTATAGAAGGTATTGGTGAAGAGTATTATACAGGAGTTATTTGGAACTGGAGTAGTGAAGATTCAAGTGCTAGTGGTTTTTTAGTCAATCATATCTAGTTGTAGAGTTTAAAAATGGATTAGTAAAGAAACATAAAATACACAACACTTCATACCAATAAATGAAAAATATGCTTAAAATATTTAAACTTTAAATAAAGACCATCTTGTATAATGCGGGATGGTCTTTTATAATTAATTCAACGTAGGATAATTATGGGTTAGGAGTAAAATGATAAAATGATAAATATACTGGTTGCAGAAGATGATACAAGAATATTAAGAATGATAACAGACTTTTTAAAAAAGGAAAATTACAATATATACAGTGCGAAAGATGGAAAAGAGGCTTTAGAAGTATTCAATAGAGAGGAAATATCTTTAGTAGTATTAGATATAATGATGCCTATATACGATGGGTGGCACGTACTAAGAGAAATTAGAAAAATTTCTAATCTACCAGTACTAATACTTACAGCTAAGGATAATGATTTAGATGAACTTTTGGGATTTGATATAGGAGCAGATGAATATATATCAAAGCCCTTTAATCCCAAATTATTAATAGCAAGAATTAAAAACTTACTAAAAAGAGTAGAGGCAAGTAGTGACCAATTAGAATCGAATACGCTTTGTTATGAAGATATATGTATAAATATAGACAGGAAAACTATGATAATTAATAAGGAAGAGATAGACTTAAAGCCAAAGGAGTACGATTTAATAGTTCTATTTATAAAAAATAAAGAAAGAATATTTGAAAGAGACAATTTACTGGATTTAATTTGGGGTTATGATTATATAGGAGATCCTAGAACAGTAGATACTCATATAAATAGACTTAGGAATAGGTTAGGAGAAAAAGCTTATTTATTAAAAACTATTAGAGGGTTTGGTTATAAATTTGGAGGATAATAATTTGAAATCTATAAAAAATAAAATGCTTTTAGGGATTTTACTAATAAATTCTATAATACTAATAGGTATAGGTATTTTTAGAATCACCTTTGAAGATTTTTATATAAAGCATACAGGAGAGGATTTAAACGAATTCGGAGCTGAGGTATTAAATTTAATTAATATTAACGATGAGGAAGGTTTATCTGAGCATGTATCTAGGGTTGGAGAAAGTGAAAATATTACTGTAGATATTTACGATGAAGAAGAGTTTTTAATATACAGTAATAGTTATACCCCTGTACTAAAAAATAACAATAATATGATGAAAAATGGAAAAATACAAAAGAAAAATAGATGTTATATTACAGAAGAGTACAAAATAGATAAAAAGTTAAACGCATATAGTATAAAAGATAATATGCAAGGAATAGAGTTTTTAGCTACTATAAACGATAATGGAGTATATTCGATAGTGAGTAAAACGCCAATAAGTTCTATAAAAAATAGTGTAGAAAAAGCATCAAATTTTTTACTTGTTATATTTATTCCAATAATAATCCTTAGTATAGTAATGGCGATATGGTTTTCTAAAAGATTTACAAGACCTATAATACAACTAACTGATGTTAGTAATAAAATTTCTAATTTAGAATTTGATGAGAGGGTAAATTTAAACACAAATGATGAAATAGAAGAACTAGGAAATAGTATAAATACATTATCCTCAAAAATTAAAACAACTATGGATGACTTAAAGGATAAAAATAAACAATTAGAAATTATGATTGATAATAAGACTAAAGAAGAAAAACTTAAAAGGGAATTTGTATCGAGTGTTTCTCATGAATTAAAAACACCAATAACAGTAATAAACGGATATGCAGAAGGTCTTAGAAGTAATATTTTAGACAATGAAGAAGATAAAAACTACTACATAGATGTAATTTGTGAAGAAAGTGAAAAGATGGGAGTAATGGTAAATGATTTACTAGATTTATATAAACTAGAATCTAACACTTTTAAAATCAAAAAAGAAAAGGTGAATTTAGAAGATTTAATTAAAAAAATAGTAAAAAAATATGAGTTAATATTAAATAATAGGGAAATAAAAATAAATTTAAAATTAGAAGAAGCTTATGTATTAGGAGATAAAATTAGATTAGAGCAAGTAGTAAATAATTTATTGGATAATGCTATAAATCATACTACAAAAGAAAAAATAATAGATATAAATATTGTATTTGCTAAAGAAAATGTAATTTTAACTATATACAATACTGGAGAGAATATACCTGAAAAAGATTTAGATAAAATATGGTATTCTTTTGTAAGATTGGACAAAGCTAGAAGCAGGGCAGAAAACAGAGTAGGTTTAGGTCTTGCTATTGTAAGGGAAATAGTAACTCTTCACAATGGAGAATATTTGGCTCAAAATAGAGTAAAGGGAGTAGAGTTCCTAATTAAATTTAAAAAAATATAAATTATTTTTTGTTTGTGACATTGGTGTGACATTTCAATCCTATAATAAAGATAAATAAAATTTAGGAGGTAAACTATGAGAAGAACAGCAATAGCTTTAAGCATAATCTCTATGCTAGGAGTAGGATCATTTACAGTAATATCTAATGCAAGTGACCAAGGATTAAGTCCTCAACCTGCAATTAATGAGAATACTGTAGCTACTAATACTACATATACAAATCCAACAAATAACGGTAATTGTAAAAGAGGAATGAGTTTAACGCAAGAACAAAAAACTCTTATAGAAAAAGGCTATAATGAACTTACACAAGTAGAAAAAGAAACTTTAGGAAAATACCGTAGCTTAGGAAAAGGAAATTTAAGTGACACACAGTTAAAAGAATTATATACAATAGAAGATAAAGTTAACAAATATATGGACGAAAATTTTAAAGCTATAGTAAAAGAAAGAAGAGAAAATAGAGAATTACGCAAAGAACAAAGAAACAATGGAAACTGTCAAAATGGTCAAGGGACACAAAATAATCAAGGTAAAGGAAATGGACAAGGGAAGGGTTCTTGCCAATTATAATATATAACAAGAGTAGCATACTTAACAACTGTTAAATGCTACTCTTAATTTTGAGTAAATTAATTATTATACTTTAGAAATAGCGTTAAGTTTATCAAAATCTAATATAGTTATTTTACCTCTATTAGAAGTTAAAATATCTTTGTTTTTAAAATTAGTAAGCATTCTACTTACGACTTCTCTGCTAGTACCTACCTCTTGAGCAATTTTTTCTTGTGTTAAATATAAAAATTTAGAGTTGTTTGCATTTTCTGACGTTTGAAGCAAGTATTTAGCAATTCGAGTATCTATACTTTCAAAAGCTACCTCTTCTAAAACACCTACTACATCGTTAAATTTGGTATAAAGGTTGCTAAAGATATACTTCTGGAAGTCTAAAGTATTGTAAATATACTTATTAAATATATTGCTAGGAATAAATGCAATTGTAGTAGGCTCTATAACTTCTGCAAAGGCAGGGTAAGACTCGTCGCTCAGCATACAGGACATAGATAAATAGCAAGTATCCCCAGAAGATAACTTATACAAAGTAACTTCACGACCTTTATCTGATAACTTATAAACTCTAATAGCCCCCTTCATTATTAGAGAGAATCCTAAGCAAGAAGAGCCTTCATGTATTAAAGTATAATCTGTTTCAAAATTTTTTATTATTAATGATGAACTTATTAGTTCTTTTGTATCTTTATCTAAATCTTTAAAAAATGGATATATATTAATCAAATCATTCCAAACATTCATAATTATTTCTCCTTATAACAAAATCTAATTTTAAGTATATTATTATATGAATTTATACTCAATTAATATAATTGTACCAAAATTATGGTATTTATATAAGAGAAATGACTGAAACTCTTTAACATTCACTTATGTGATAAAGTCACAGAATTAAAAGTTAAAATTATGTATAATAAAAGTATATTAAATAATTAAAAATTACTAAAACAAAATTATTAATAAACATAGATAAATAACTAAAATAGAATTTTAAATATATAAAAGGTGGAGAAGGAGAGATAAATCATGGCTAAAAAAATAGTTATTGTAGGTGGAGTTGCAGGGGGAGCATCAACTGCTGCAAGACTGAGAAGATTAGATGAAAATGCAGAGATAATAATGTTTGAAAAAGGAGAATATATATCTTTTGCAAACTGTGGACTTCCTTATTATATAGGTGGAATTATAAATGAAAGAGAAAAACTAATAGTTCAAAGTGTAGAAGCTATGAGTTCAAAGTTTAATTTAGATATAAGAAACTTAAGTGAAGTTGTAAAAGTAGATAAAAAAGCTAAAGTAGTAACTGTAAAAAATCATAGAACTAGTGAAACTTACGAGGAAAACTACGACACATTAATTTTATCACCAGGAGCAAATCCTTTAAAACCACCAATACCGGGTATAAATGAATGTGATAATTTATTTACATTAAGAAATATACCTGATACTGATAAAATCAAGGAATACGTTGACACTAACAAGCCAAAGCATGCAGTAGTAATAGGTGGAGGTTTTATAGGTCTTGAAATGGCAGAAAATCTTCATGATAAAGGTATAAAACTTACTCTAGTAGAAGCTAGTGAACAAGTAATGGCACCACTTGATATAGAAATGGCAAGTGTAATTCATGACCATTTAATAGATAAAGGTGTAGAGTTAATATTAAAAGATGGAGTAAATAGTTTTGCCAATAATGGAAAAAAAGTAATACTATCTAGTGGAAAAGAAATAAATACAGATATGATAATACTTTCAATAGGAGTAAAACCAGAAACTACTATAGCAAAAGATGCAGGAATAAAGATTAATGAAAGAGGGGCTATAGTAGTCGATGAATATATGAGAACTTCAGATGAAAGTGTATATGCATTAGGTGATGCTGTAGAAATAATTGATTTCGTAAACAAAAAGCCTACAATGATACCACTTGCTTGGCCTGCGAATAGACAAGGTAGAATAGTAGCTAATAATATATGTGGTAGACCTGAAAAATATAAAGGAACATTAGGTTCATCAGTAGCTAAAGTATTTGACTATACAGTAGCAACAACAGGGAACAATGAAAAAATATTAAAAAGACTAGAAGTAGATTATAAAGTAATTCATATACATCCAGGTTCTCATGCAGGATATTATCCAGGTTCATTCCCTATAGCTATGAAAATGATTTTTGATCCTGTTACAGGTAAAATCTTTGGAGCGCAAGCTGTAGGAATAGATGGAGCAGAAAAACGTATAGATGTAATAGCAACAGCTATAAAAGGAAATCTTACAGTATTTGATCTACAAGATGTAGAAACTTGCTATGCACCACCATACAATTCAGCTAAAGACCCAGTAAATATGTTAGGATATTATGCTTCTAATATAATAGAAGAGATGGTAGACACTGTTCAGTGGCATGAAGTTGATGAAATAGTTAAAAATGGTGGGATAATAATAGATGTAAGAGAAGAATTTGAATTAGTTACAGGAGGAATGCCAGGAACAATCCATATACCTCTTGGACAATTAAGAAATAGATTAGAAGAGATACCAAAAGATAAGAAAATATACACTACTTGCCAAGTGGGACTTAGAGGCTACGTTGCTTGTAGAATACTTTCTCAAAATGGCATAAAATGCACAAATATAGATGGAGGAATAAAGACTTATCAATTTGTAAAAAGAGCAGAGGTAAGTATTGATAAACAAAATAAAAATAATAGTACTGACTTAAATATAAAGAGTGGGGAAGATAATATGAGATTTGAAGATTTAGATATTAATAATATAGATGTTCATGTAAGTCTTGATGCTTGTGGCTTACAGTGCCCAGGACCGATAAGAAGAGTATTTGAAGAAATAAATAAAATGGAGGAAGGGCAAGTATTAGAAGTAAAAGCAAGTGATCCAGGATTTGCAAAAGATATAGCTGCTTGGTGTGAAAAGACAGGAAATACTTTAGTAAAAGCGGAATTTGATAAATCTCAAAAAGCCTTTGTAGCAGTAATAAGAAAAGGGAGTAATAATGTATTAGCTAACCCAAGTTGTTCAATAACTCAAAATGACAAAAATGGAGCTACTATGGTAGTATTTAGTGGAGATTTAGATAAAGCAATAGCATCATTTATAATAGCAACAGGAGCAGCATCTATGGGTAAAGAAGTAACTATGTTCTTTACATTCTGGGGACTTAACATATTAAAGAGCAAAGATAGACCAAACGTAGAAAAAGACACTATGGAAAAAATGTTTGACTTCATGTTACCAAATCATGCTGGTAAACTACCATTATCTCAAATGAACATGGGTGGAATGGGACCTGTAATGATAAAACAAATAATGGAAAAACACAATGTTGATAGCTTAGAAACTCTGATGAAAAATGCAATAGACATGGGAGTAAAAGTAGTAGCATGTGCTATGAGTATGGATTTGATGGGAATAAAAGCAGATGAGTTTATTGATGGAGTTGAAATTGGTGGAGTTGCTTCATATCTAGCTGCAACTGAAGATTCTGGATTAAACTTATTTATATAATATAAAATTATTTAAGAGGGGAGAATAGTCATATAGATTATTTTCCCTTCATTTTTTACGCTTAAGGATATTATATTATCTCAAAAACTATGGATAAGTTGCTATATTTAAGCAACATCAACATACTTAGTGAAAGTAAAAAAAAATTTTAGCAACGTGCAGAGCCGTTGGCGATATGAAGTGTTTCGCCGACAGGTCGCTCAAGCGAAGCGAATTTTCACGAATAAATTTTGTTTTAGTGACAAAGTCACGGAAAAAAATAAAATAATATAGTATTATATAAATATAGAAAATAAAAAAATAATAGCAGATAGTTTAAGAAAGGACAATATAAATATGACTAGACCATCAGAATATCATAAACAAGGATACACATGTGCAGAAGCACTAATCAAATCTTATAATGAAGAACATAATACAAATATACCAGTAGCATTAGGTAGTGGTATGGGTGTTGGGATGACAGTAGGAAGCTTATGTGGAGCAGTGAATGCGGCAGTAGTGGTAGCTGGATATATAAAAGGAAGAGAAAGCAATAGTGAAGCTAACCAAGCTAGAAATTATTCAAGAGAAATAATGACTAGAGTTAGGGATAAGTTTAATACAGAGATATGTGCTGATTTAAAAAGAAATAAAGTAAGCTGTTCAGAAATAATAGATTTTTCTTATGAAGCTTTAGATGATGTTTTAAAATAATTAAATTTGGAGGAGTAGAAATGGGATTTTTATCTAGCTTATTTGGAAACAAACAATACACTGATATAAATGGCAATGAATTACAGAAAATGATTAAGGAGAACAAAGCACTTTTAATACTAGATGTAAGAACTGTAGATGAATTTAGAAGTGGCCATATACCAAATGCTAAAAATATACCAGTTCAAGAACTAAATTCAAAAGTAAATACATTAGAGGTATATAAAGATAAAGAAATAGTAGTTTATTGTGCATCAGGAGGTAGAAGTGCAAGTGCGGCTAATATTTTAGCTAAAAATGGATTTAATAAGATATATAACTTAGGTGGAATATCTAACTATAAAGGAAAACTTAAATAAATTTATGCATATAAAAAACTTACCATAAATTAAATGGTAAGTTTTTTGTACGTTCAGCATGTCTACTGAGCCGATAGGTTGAAAGAAACCTTATCGCCTAACCAACAGGAAGATAACCCGTAAGCAAGGGCGTCACTGGTAACGGTGAGTCTGAAGGAAGCCGAAGGGGGAATATGGA
>NZ_JBOFOR010000004.1:0-4093 GCF_051659545.1 Romboutsia sp.
CGATAAAATTTTACAAAAAAATACAGAGAATATGTATATAATTTAATTATATAATATAAATAAGAGGAGAAAATTGGGAAGATGAGTATATTTAGCAAAAGCAATTCTGTATATGAAACATATTCAAAAGATATACAAAAAAATTATTTATGCAACAACCAAGAATTAATTATTCGAATAATGGGGGCAAAGTATGCGCAAATAAATGGAAAAGAAGAATTATTAGATAGTGAATTAGTAAATAAATCCGTAGATGCAATAGCACAGTCAATTACATCTAATTTATCAAAATATAATACACTGCCTAATAAAGTTATAATTCATCACAATGATGAAAGTGAGGAGAGCTCTAAAAATGAAGAAAAAGTTCAAATTATAAACTGTTATGAGCCAAAATACACTTTAGATGAGATTTATCTAGATGAAAAGGCAAAACAACAAATATTGAGCTCTTTAGTTATAAAAAAATATCATAATAAACTATTTAATGATTGGGGATTAAGTAAGACATTAAAAAATGATAGGGCAATAATATTTAATTTTTTTGGTCCTCCAGGAACTGGTAAAAGTATGACGGCAGAAGCTATTGCATCATATTTAGGTAAAAAAGTATGCTTAGTCAATTATTCAGAACTAGAATCAAAATATGTAGGTGAGACCCCTAAGAATATAAGTAATGTGTTCAAAGAAGCTAAGAAGAATGATGCAGTCATAATATTTGATGAGGCAGATTCTTTTTTAGGTAAAAGACTTACAAATGTTACACAATCTGCAGATTATGGTGTAAATATTACTAGGAGTGTAATGCTTTTAGAATTAGAAAAATTTGATGGAATAATAGTTTTTACTACTAATCTTATAAAAAATTATGATGATGCTTTTAAGAGAAGAATATTGTCTAGTATAGAATTTAAATTGCCTGATATAAAAGGTAGATTATCTATATGGAAATATCATATTCCAAGAGAACTTCCGTTAGATACTGATATTAACTTTAATATACTAGCTAGAATATATGATAATATAAGCGGAGCTGATATAAAAGATATTTTATTATTTGCATCAGTTAATGCATTACAACGAAAATCAGATAAAGTGAGTAAGCAAGATTTTGATTTAGCTTATAATTATGTTAAAAGTAGATATTCTCTAGGGGAAGAAAGTGTAGATATGCAGTCGCAAATAATATCAGATGAACAGTATAAAAAAGAAATAAATCAATACTAGAAGAGAGTAGAATAAAAATAGATTAAATAAATTAGCGTAAGGAGGAGGTGCTATATGCCTATTTTAAGTACAATAGCAGTAGTGGGCTGGGTTTTATTAGGTGCAGTAGCTAGTACAATTTTAATAACTTTTTGGGATGATATAAGGACGTGGCTAAATAATGTTGCTGCTAATGCAGTGGAGCAAGCATTTGGTTATAAAGCTAGAGGTCTTATGCAAAGAGCCATAGCAAAGATAGATGTAGAAATGAATTCTATAAAAAATAAAGCAACAATATATACTAAAAGTAATCCTATGGATAAATATTTTGTAAAGACTGATATAGTAGCTAGAGCACCAATGAGTAAAGTTGATCCTGGTATTATAGAAGAAATAAAAAAAGAAGGAACTTTGGTACAAGAATACTGTTATAAAGGTTAGTAGGTATTATTATGAGTAATTTATTTGAAGGATTTGAAATAGAATCTATAACACAAGAAAAAGTAATTGATAAAAATCCAGACATTTATGTGACAAGATCAGAACAAGCTTTAAAAGATAAACGATTTAGAAATGCTATAGATGAGATTAATGATGCAGTTATGTATGCGGAAGAAAAAACGCATTACATGCTAGAAAAAATAAAAATATTAAATGCATGCTCTTATTATGGACAAGTTTATAGAGAAGAATGCATTGATTACATTGTGGAGAATATAGTACACTTTTATGAATGTCTAAAGATAGAAGATTTTCTACAAGATATAATACAAAAGTATGAAGAATGTTTTTCAAGTGGAAAGTCTAATATAGTAAACGTTTTAAAAAAGAATGATATACCATATACTTTGGGATATAAGTGTTACGAAGATACCATTAATACAGAAAAGGTATTAATAGAAGCTAATAAATCATATAAAAATAAAAAATACATAGATGCACTGCATCACACTTATATAATAATTGATAAGCTTACTCCGAATATAAATACATACATGCTTGCAGGAGATTCATTAAGAAAATTAAAAAAGTATGATTCTGCAATTAATGCATATAAATCTGCTATTAGACTAATGCCGATATATTTACCTGCATTTTTAAGAATAGTTACCACTAAGCTTAGAAAACATTTACTTGGAGTTTTAACTATTATATTAATATTACTATTGATATTTATTGGTTCGATATCATTATCAATTCAAGGAGTTATTCCTCCTATAATAAAAGATTATTCAGTAAAAATTAGCAACTCATTAGTTTTAGATGAAAAAAATGACTCTATATTTATTCCCATAAATAAAACTATGGAGATAGATGTTAATTATAAAGCTATTCCATTTTATGCTAAAAAAGTTGATTTTAGTTATTCGATAGAAGATCAAAATATAGCTAAAATCACAGAAGATGGAATGATATCTACATTTAATTCAGGAACAACAAATTTAAATATACTTAGAAATAATAGGATTGTATACACTATACCAATTACAGTATTATCATCAAAAGTTGAAAGCATAAGCATAGATATAAAATGGGATGAGTTGCAAGTAGGGGATGAAGCGATTATTACCGCACAGGTTGATAGAGAGTATGATATCGGGCAAGGAAATAAAATAACTTATAAATCAAGTGATGAGTCTATTTTACAAATTGGAGAAGATGGAAATGTACGTGCTGTAGGTTTAGGTAGAGCAGCTATAATAGCAGAGTGTGATGGAAATGAAACTAAAAAATATATAACTGTTAATCCAAAGGTAATAGATTTAGTTGTTGATGAAAATATAGAGATTGCAGTGGATGAAGTATATAATTTAAAAACCTTTATAGAAACAAACCCACCTGGATATGGAAACTTAGAGAATGTTAAATATCAGTTAGGCAAGCCAGACGTAGCGTATCCTTCTGATAGTAATCAAAACGTAATAGATGTAGACAATCAAGGTAATATAAAAGGTATAAGTGTAGGAGAACAAAATTTAATAGTAATGTATGATGACATACATAAAGTAGTTAAAGTAACTGTAAGAAACAAAACCATAAATGATGTCAGTATAAAAAAATTACAACTAAACCATGAAATAAATGGAAATGTATTAAAGATTTATTTTGATTTTGAATCTACAATTATTAACGAACCTTATTATTATAGGGTATATCAAAAAATAGGAAATAGCAGTGGATTTGTACCAGTAGGCGAAGTAGATGCTAAATATGGAGAAGAAAATAGAATTGTTGGAACTTTTGATTTATCTCAGCTAAGTGGAAAAGGAAGTATTGAATTTTACATTGTACCTTTTTCTAATCAAATAGAGGGAAATAAGAGTGAGGTAGTAAAAATTAATATATAAGAATATTACTAAGATAAGGTAGTGGTATATGGAAAGCATAAAATTCTTTGAAGAAACATATGGAGTTTCTGAAAACAATATACAAAAAATTATAAAAGATGCCAATTTAAGTATAGAACTAGACTGTAAAGGGATAGCAGATTATTTTAAATGTATAAATATAGAAAGAGAATTAAAGAGAATAAATAGTGGGATAACATTGGATAGAGAAGATATATTTTTAGAAATGTTAGTTAAAAACTATAAGATATTTATAGATACTTGTAGTTTAGTAGAAGAAAATTCTCATGAGTTTTTTAAAAAACTTGAGATAAAATTACTTAAATATAATAAACAAGTATATATTCCGCTATCAGTAGTAAAAGAAATAGAAAAAATAATTAAAGAAAAAAATAAAAAATCTATGGTCAAAGGAAAACATATTTTGTATAAATATCAACAGAAAAATCTATTATGTATTTTAGATGATAAAGGACAAAACTTTGCTGATAATGTCTTTTCAACTGTATTTACTATACATAGATTAAAATATAATTTAT
>NZ_JBOFOR010000005.1:0-4907 GCF_051659545.1 Romboutsia sp.
ACTTAATAATAGTAGGTGCTGCTACAGATGTTTGTGTTTTAGAAACATGTAGTTATGCATTTTCACTAGATTATAATTGTATAGTTCCTATTGAAACTACAGCTTCATTTAGTCCAGAGAGAAAAGAAATGGGATTAGAGATGCTTAGATTTGGAAGAAGTCAAGTTCTTAACGTTGAAGAGTTATACAATATGTTTTCATAAATAATAAAAAGACTATAATTAAGTATGTGTAAAACCAAGCTTACTTAATTATAGTCTTTTTTGTGCAAAACTCTTAACTATCTTTAATAGCTATATTCTATATTTCAATAATTATATCTATTATTAATCCTTCATTTAATTTACTTGTAGCCTCTATATTACTTCCATGGGCCTTGACAATATCGTGGGCTATAGCCATACCTAACCCTGAGCCTTCTATTTTTTTTCTTGTATTTGTTCCTCTATAGTATCTTTTGAAAATGTATCTTAATTCTTCTTCTGATACTCCTTTGCCATTATCACTTATTGAAATATGTACCTTATTGTTATATATTTTTTCTATTTTAATAACTATCTTAACATCATTATTGTTGTGAACAAATGCATTTGTTATTAGATTTATCATTACTCTTTTTATTAATTGTTCATCTAAGTTTAGTAATATTTCTTCATCTGAATAGTTAAATGCTATATTATCATAATTGTATTTTTCATCATTTATAATATCTATCAATATATGTCTGATTAAGGATACTATATTTACTTTATTTTTATTTAAAACTAAAGTATTGTTTTTCAATCTTGTTGATAAATTTAAGTCTTCTACTAAAGTTTTAATATATTCACTTCTGCTTATTATAGTGTTACAGTACTTAACCCTTGTTTTATCTTCCATTTCATAATCTATATCAGCTATTATTTCAGCATTTCCTATAATCGAAGTAAGTGGTGTTTTAATATCATGAGTAATATTTGAAATCCAATCTTCTTTCATTTCCTCAAGTTTTTTTCTTTCAATTTCATTATTGTTTAACCTATCACACAACTCATTTAAACTGTCTTCCACTTCAAAATATATACCTTTATCTATAGAATTCCTTTTGTAATTCCCCTTATACAGGTTTTCTATTTTATCTACTATTCTATTTATAGGTTTTGTTATTTTGAGAGTAAATAAAAAACTCATTATTAGTATTAAAACAACATTTATTACAATTAATACTAGAAATTGGTGAGCTTTTTTTACTAAAGTAACATCATAGGAGTAATTTACTCTATTTACCTTATTTTTATCTAAGAATAATAAATAAGTATAAGTTGTATCATTTAAAACTTTTTCCTCCAAAAATAAGGTATTATCTCCTTTAGTATAGGTATTTATTATAGCAACATTAGAATAATGTAATGGTGCATTACTAGGCTTTTGGTACGCATAAACCTCATTGTTGTTATTATCTAAAATTTGTATTCCCATATTATCTTTCTCTAAGAGGTTTATTCCATTATTATTAACTAATATTTCCTTATTTTCGCTTAAGTATATATAATTCTTAAAAGAGGATATTATCTCTTCTGGATGATAATCATAAAGTGCCCCTTTATTATAAATATTAGTTCTCATAAAAGCAATATTTATAATAAAAATAACTGAACAAGCTACTATAAATGATGAAAAGTAATGAAGTATAATCTTTCTTTTCATAGATTAATCTCCCTTCATTACAAACTTATATCCTAGCCCTATTGCCGTTGTTATATATTTAGGTTTTGATGGATTATCTTCAATTTTAGTTCTAAGTTTTCTTATATGCACTGTTATAGTATTGTCATATCCAAAAAAGTCTTCTCCCCATACTTCTTTACAAATATTTTCTTTACTAATAATTCTATTTGGGCTATTAACTAAATACATTAATAGTTTTAGTTCCTTTGCAGTTAACTCTAGTTTTTTTTCTCCTTTGAAAACTTCACCCTTTTCTTCATTTATTACGATATCATCAAATTTTATTATTCTATTTTTATTTTCATTTTTTTGATTTGAAATATCATTAATAGCTTTTAATCTTACCTTTAATCTAAAAGCTACTTCTTTTGCACTAAAAGGTTTAGTAATATAGTCATCTGCTCCTATTGCAAAGCCAAGTAATCTATCTACTTCTTCATCTTTTGCTGATATAAATAAAATTGGGACTTGGCTAATTTTTCTTAATTCATTAAAAACATCGTATCCACTTATATCTGGTAACATAATATCTAATAGTACTATATCTGGATCAACCTTTTTAAATAGTTCAATTCCATCATTACCATTATCAGATATGAAAATATTTTTAAAACCTTCTCTTCTTAATACTGTATCTAAAATATCAGTAATATCTTGTTCATCATCAATTATTAATACCTTATACTTATCAAATATATTGCTCATCTGTCTCATTCCTTTTCTTTGATATAAGTTATATAATATCACTAAATTCTACTAAGATTCTACTTCTATAAAATATTTAAGATGAATTTAAGATTATTTTTATATTGACTAAAGATATAAATGTTAAAATAAAGTAAAGTATTTAATCAATACATCTTGCAAAAAGATTAAATACAATTATTTAGGAGGTTTTGCTATGCAAGCAATTATGGAACCAATTTTTCATGTAGTATATCTTACTACAGTTATTACTTTAGGAATACAAATGGTTAGAAAATCAAAAAACAATCAATACTTTAAACTATTCGGTATAATGTCTATAGTTTTAGGTTTTGGAGATGCATTCCATCTTATACCTAGAATAAATGCCTTATTAACTACAGGTTTAGAAAATCATGCAGCAGCTTTAGGATTTGGTAAATTAATTACATCTATAACTATGACAATATTTTACTTAATTCTTTATAAGATTTGGAAAGTTAGATTTGACGTTAAGAATTCTAGGAAACTAGATATAGCTATGTATCTATTAGCAGCAATTAGAATAGTACTTTGTCTATTCCCTCAAAATGATTGGTTTGTAAACAATCCACCAATTAGTTGGGGAATCTATAGAAATATACCATTTGCAATAATGGGTATTATAATGATTTATCTTTTATATAGCTACGGAGTTAAGTATAATGATAAAGATTACAAAAAACTTGCTATCGCTGTAATACTATCATTTGGATTCTATGCTCCTGTTGTACTTTGGGCTTCAGAAAACTTTTTAGTAGGTATGCTTATGATTCCTAAAACATTAGCGTATGTTTGGGTAATATTAATTGGATATAAAGAATTTAAAAAGACTATTAAATAGATTAAATGTATGTTCTATGTCACTATTTGTATTATATCGTCATATATTATATAAAAATATATTAATTAAAGGTGATATTGTGATAATAATAACTCCCAAAAGTCCAGAGTATAATACCTCTATACAAGAATGGAATAGAGCTATTAATAAATTTCCTTATCTAATAGCTTATTGTGAAAATACTTCTGATGTAAGTGAAATTATACACTATGCAAGAAAGCATCATTTGCCTATAAGAATACGTTCTGGTGGCCATAACTATGAAGGATATTCAACAGGTAATGATTGTGTAGTAATAGATATAAGTAAAATGAATAATACGAAAATTGATTATGTAAATAATACTGTCAAATTAGATGGTGGAACTAAGAATACGGAGTTATACAATTACATTTCAAATGAAGGCTATCCCTTCTCTGGAGGTACTTGTCCTACTGTAGGTGTAAGTGGCTATGCACTAGGCGGTGGTTGGGGATATTCTGCTCGTAAATTTGGGTTAGGATGTGACTCCTTAGTAGAAGTTGAATTAGTTAATTATAAAGGTTGTGTATTAACTGCAAATAAAGATAAAAATTCTGACTTATTTTGGGCATTACAAGGTGCAGGTGGCGGAAACTTTGGTGTTATAACCTCTATGACATTTAGCCTTCCTCCTAAAGTAGACAAAGTAACTTATGTTAGAATGTACTATCCTGGTATAAATAAAAATATCCAAGTAAAAGTTTTAGATACTTGGCAAAAATGGATTAGCTCAGTAGACAATGATATTAATTTAAGTGGTGGTCTTTATAATACTAAGAAGAAGGTCTTTACGCTTATTTTAGAGGTATTAGTTATAAAAACCTTGAGGATACTCAAAAGCTTCTTGAGCCTTTTTATAATATAGAAGGTGCAGAAATAAACTTGGAGTACGATGTTTATATAAACGTAGTAAATAAAATAGCTAGTTCCTACCCTCATTATGAACACTTTAAGTCTACTGGAAGATTTGTAAATAGATACTACTCTTTAGAGGAACTTTCAGGATTAGTAGATATTATAAATGAAAAAATGCCTCCAAACTCACTTTACACTGGTCTTAATGTTTATGGTCTTGGTGGTAAGGTTGGTTAGGTAGATAAATATGATACAGCGTTTTATTTTAGAGATGCTAAGTATATTTTACTTATACAGTCTGCATGGGAAGATAATTTTTATAAAGAGGCTAATGTTCATTGGGTATTAAACAACTTTAATTATATATACAGCATTACAATTGGTTCCTATATTAACTTTCCTCTGTTACAACTATCTAATTATGGATGTAATTATTTTGGAAAAAATATTTGTAATCTTAAAAATGTTAAAAGTAAATATGATCCTTTAAATATATTTACTTTTCCTCAGAGCATTAAGTCGCTATAAACTATTAATTTCATATAATAATGCAATTTAGCCTCGTAAAATAAATATTCTACGAGGCTTTTAATTTTTAATTATTTATTTTCCATTAGGAACTTCCAAGAAATAAATTGTTCAATTTTTATAAAAATAATACCCTTTTTATTATAAATATGATTTAATAAGTTTGCCAACAAATAATCATAAAATAAGAAAGGGTATTTTCTATATGTTATTTCAAAATGAACAAGAA
>NZ_JBOFOR010000006.1:0-25694 GCF_051659545.1 Romboutsia sp.
ACATTACCAAGAAAAATATTAGGCTACAATACACCCGAGAAACTATTTGAAGAACACTTAGATTCTATATATGCAGCCTAATATTTGGGTTATTTTTCATATTTTAAAAAATAGTTCAATTTGATATTGCAATTAAGCGATATATATAAATATAAAAATATATAAAAAAATATATAAATAAACAAAATACTATAAAGATTGCGAACAAATATATATACATTTGGTAAAAATATATATAATAATGCAAAAAAAGTTAGAAATTTAACTTAAAATAAAGAGGAAATGACGAACGATTTAACCGCAGAGCTCACAAAACTATAGTATTATATAAGTATATTACACTATAGTAATATGTAAATACGTAGTTTTGTATATAAAAAGTAACTAAGAAGTATATCCTGTATATGGGCACTTGGGGTATATGGAGTTAGTAGTGCAACCGACTTTTTCTTCAAATAGATAGTTGGTTTATACTAAAACCACTATCTTGAAATTTATATTTTGGGAGGAAGGGTTTTGTGAATATTTTAATAGTTTCAAATTCATTTATTTTTAGAGAGGCATTATGCAATGTATTTAGCTCGAAGTTTAAAGACTATAACCTTCAATCATTAGAAAGCATATCAAAATTAACTCAGATAGATTTATCTCAACTAGACTGTATTATTGCAGATACAAATGATAAACATGTCGAAAAACTACTCAACTTAAAAACAGAACACAAACATATAAAGATAATAGCATTAGATTTTACAAAAAACCAAGAAGTATTTACGAAACTTATTAAAGCTGGCATTGATGGATATATATTAGATATGTCTGATAAAGATGAGTTTATATACAAAGTAAATATGATATTAAAAGGAAAGAAATATTACGATGCAGATATATTAAATAATATACTAAATGATAATTTTAAATTAGACATGAAAGAGTTAACTAATAGAGAATTAGAAATACTAGAGCAAGTATCTGAAGGGCTTAGTAATAAAGAAATATCAAAAGAACTTTATATTTCCGAGTACACAGTTAAAAAACATATAAGTAGCATATTATCTAAGTTAGATTTTAGAAGTAGAAAAGATATAATAATATATGCAAAAGATAATAATTTCAATAGAGATACATATATGATGAATGTCAACTAATCTGATGATAGATACTAAAAATAATATATTAAAAATAGTATATTAAGATAAATATGAATTTTAATCGATAATCAAATGAATAAATTCTTTTAAAAATAGCAAATCAGGTTAATTAATAAATATAAGTAATAAAATGGACACTGACTAAAAAATTGGATTTTGACATACTTATATATTTATGTTAATATATAACTTGTCAATTAAATACTAAGTAAGCCAGACAATCGCGGGTAGCATTAGCTACGTGAGGAAAGTCGGAGCTCCATAGAGCAGGGTGCTAGGTAACGTCTAGTGAGAGTGATCTTAAGGAAAGTGCAACAGAAAAGAACCGCCACCTATGTGGTAAGGATGAAAAGGTGAGGTAAGAGCTCACCGTTCGCTAGGTGACTAGTGAAGCCGTGTAAACCCCACCTGGAGCAAGACCAAGATAGGGCTAAAAGGATGTTGCTCGCATCCTCCGGTTGGTAGGTCGCTTGAGCTTATTGGTGACAATAAGCCTAGAAAGATGATTGTCTAATACAGAACTCCGCTTATAGACTTGCTTATTATTTTGACTAACACTAGGATATCCTAGTGTTTTTTTATTGCTAGCAATATGGATGAAGAGTATAAATATATAAATACACAATAAATTTTCGACAAAAAACGACAATGAGAATGTAGGTAACTTCCGCTCTGAAAATGTTTACTGCAAGGAGTTTGTCGAAAAATGTAATAATAAATTCATTGTACCTATTGAAATAAGCGATTATAATAAATATGTACTAATAATTGATGCAACAAGTATTTTTAAATTATACAAAATATAAATAGAACTTATAATTTAATTAAAAGAGTAAAATGATATAGGGGAATAAAAAAGAGCGGAAATCTACAATAGGCTTGTATTAATAAATAATACAAGCCTATTAATTTATACCACAATTAAATTATGAGTAAAAATTTAGGGGGGGATTACAATGAAAAAATTCAGACTTAAAATTTTATCTTTCGTAGTTGCTTTATGTATGACAATATTACCTTTAGGAAGTGTATGGGGAGCTAGTCCCAAAAGCACTTACGTTGCCCTAGGAGATTCTATATCAACTGGTTATCTTCTAAGTAATGTACAGAAAGAGTGTTTTGCAAATCAAATAGCTAAGTATAGCGGTAAAACCTTAATCAATTTATCACAAAATGGAATGAAAACTAGTGATATGTTATCAATCTTAAACTCTAACGATTCACAGGGAACAAAATACAAAAACTCAATAAAGGATGCAGACTTAATAACTATATCTATGGGTGGGAATAATGTATTATCACCATTAATGACTATAATCAAAACTTCATTAGGCTTAAGTTCAGATGCAACGACAGAACAGGTACAAGCCGCTATTAAAAATAATCCTGAAGCAAGCAGCAAAATCTACCTAGAACTTCAAAAACCACAAACCTTAGAAATATTAAACAAAGAATTACAAACCTTCACCACTGAATATCCTCAAATAATACAAAAAATAAAAGAATTGAACTCAGATGCAATAATAATGGTACAAACACTTTATAATCCATTCTTTGGAGCACCACAATATAAACCATTAGCAGATATGGCAGAACCATTTGTACAACTAATAAATCAGGTTATAACTCAGTCTGAAAATTCATCTTGTAAAGCAATAGATGTATATACGGCTTTTAAAACAGATACAAGTGGGCAACTATTAACTAATATTTCAAAATTTGATATACATCCAAATACAGCAGGACATTCAGTTATTTTCAATACACACAAAGCAGTAATAGATTCTATGAACCCTGAAAATAATGTATCTATACAAGTATTAGCAGGAGACAGTAGGTACACAACTGCAATAAAAGTAAGCCAAGAAAGATTTAAAGATGGAGAAGCCAAAGCAGTTATTTTAGTTGGCAAAGATGCAGTAGTAGATGGATTAGCAGCAGCACCATTAGCAATACAAGAGCAAGCTCCAATTTTATTTGCAGACATTAAAGGATTATCTATTGAAACTATAAAAGAAATAAAAAGAGCACTTGGAAATAATAGTAGTTCAAAAACCATCTACCTAATTGGAGGAGAAGGAAGAATATCTAAATTAGTAGAAGAGCAATTAAAAATTGAAGGAATAAAGTTAATAGATAGAATATCAGGAAAAGATAGATATGAAACATCTATAAAAATAGCAAAAAAATTAAACTATAATTATGAACAAGCTTTTGTAGTTGGTGGTAATGGTGAAGCGGATGCAATGAGTATATCAGCAAAAGCAGCAGAACTTAAATCGCCAATAGTAGTTGTAGATAAACAGAGTTTAAATGAAGAAGCCAAGGCACTATTAGCTAACAAACAAATAGACATAATAGGCGGAGTAGAAAGTATTTCAGATAAAGTAAAATTAGAATTACAAGACATAGACTTAGATAAAAGTATTACTAGAGTAGCAGGAACAGATAGAAAATCAACTAATGGAATGGTAATAGCTAAATACTACAAAATAGGAACAGTAACAGAGGTATTTGTATCTAAAGATGGATTTGTAGGTGGAAAAGATAAACTAGTGGATGCTCTAGCGGCAGCTCCATTAGCAGGAAGCAAAGGTGTACCTATTATATTAACAACAGGACAAATTTCAAAAGAGCAACAACAAAGTATAACATCTAATTTAAAAGGTGCAACTAAATTAATGCAAGTAGGAAATGGAATAAATGAAAAAACTATAAAAATGATAAGTGAGTTACTTCAATAATAAGTGAGTTATTTCTTAATAACTTATTTACTTGCTAATAACGTATTTAATTCAAAATAAATAAGTATAAACAAAAATCATTTGTTAAGTGAAATTAAAAAATTAATAGTATTACATAAAGAAAAGCTACAGGATTGGGAATAATTAAATTAAGCAATTTTATAGCTTTTCGTTGATTAAATCAATAAGGTAATTCTGCCATATTTGAATAAAAAAACCAAATATGGTATATTAAATAGATAAAATAAAAATAGCGGAGGAAAGGTATAATGACTGTTAAAAAAGCAATAATACCAGCAGCTGGATTAGGAACAAGATTTTTACCAGCTACAAAATCACAACCAAAGGAAATGCTTCCAATAGTAGATAAACCAACTTTACAATATATAATAGAAGAAGCAATAGCTTCAGGAATAGAAGAGATACTTATAATAACAGGGAGAAACAAAAAATCTATAGAAGACCACTTTGATAAATCTGTAGAGCTTGAACTAGAGTTAGAACAAAAAGGAAAACAAGAAATGTTAGAAATGGTAAGAGATATATCTAATATGGTTAATATACACTACATAAGACAAAAAGAACCAAAAGGTTTAGGACATGCAATACACTGTGCTAAAAGTTTCATAGGGAACGAGCCTTTTGCAGTACTTCTAGGAGACGATATAGTTGATTGTGAAACACCATGCTTAAAACAATTAATAAGCGCTTATGATGAGTACAAAACAACAATATTAGGGGTTCAAGAAGTAGCTACAGAGGACATAAATAAATATGGTATATTAGACGTAAAACATATAGAAGATAGAGTATACAAAGTAAAAGACATGGTAGAAAAACCAAGTATAGAAGAAGCACCATCAAATGTAGCTATACTAGGAAGATATATAATAACTCCAGATATATTTAAAATATTAGAAAATCAAGAGCCTGGAAAAGGTGGAGAAATCCAATTAACAGATGCCCTAAAAACTCTTGGAAAACATGAAGCAATCTATGCATACAACTTTGAAGGAAGAAGATACGATGTAGGTGATAAGTTTGGATTCTTAGAAGCTACTATAGACTTTGCTTTAAAAAGAGACAACTTAAGAGATGATTTATTAAACTACATGAGAACTGTAGTAAATGAAAATCAAAAACAAAAATCTATAGAAATAAGCAAAGAAACAATTATAAATGAAGAAGCAGCTATAGACGAAGAATAATTAAAGATTGATAGTAACTAAATAATAATAATAATAATAACTAAAGACTAATAATAACTATAAATTAGACCTAGAAATAAACTTAGAAAGGTGGTAGTAAGATGGCAGTTTTAATAACTGGAGGGGCAGGATACATAGGGAGTCATACTTCGATACAGCTTTTAGAGGCTGGATATGATGTGGTTATCGTCGATAATTTATGCAATAGTAATAGAATAGTAGTAGATAGAATCGAAGAATTAAGTGGTAAGAAACCTAAGTTTTACGAAATAGATATAATAGACAAAGAAAAATTAGAAATAGTTTTTAAAGAAAATAAAATTGATTCAATAATACACTTTGCAGCACTTAAAGCAGTAGGGGAGTCTGTTTCAATGCCGTTAGAGTATTATAGCAACAATTTAGTAAATACTTTAGTTCTATTAGAGGTAATGAGAAAGTATAACGTTAAAAAATTTGTATTTAGTTCATCAGCAACGGTATACGGAGATCCATCCATTTGCCCTATATTAGAAGATTTCCCATTATCAGTTACAAATCCTTATGGTAGAACAAAGCTTATGATAGAAGATATGTTGAGAGATTTATGCTATGCAGATAAGACTTTAGATGTGGGTATACTTAGATACTTCAATCCAATAGGAGCACATAAAAGTGGTAAAATAGGAGAAGAGCCGAGCGGTATACCAAACAACATCATGCCTTATATTACAAAAGTAGCAGTAGGTCAATTACCACACGTAAACGTATTTGGAAATGACTACAATACGGTAGATGGTACAGGAGTTAGAGATTATATTCATGTACTAGACTTAGCTAGCGGTCATATAAAAGCACTAGAGAAGTTAGATGAAAATCCAGGTTTAGTTACCTATAATCTAGGCACGGGTAAAGGATATAGCGTGCTACAATTAGTAGAAGCATTTTCAAAAGCTAGTGGCAAAGAAATACCATATAAAATAACACAGAGAAGACCTGGGGACATAGCAAGCTGTTATGCAGATCCTACAAAAGCTGAAAAAGAGCTTGGTTGGAAAGCACAGTATGGAATGGATGAAATGTGCCAAGATTCATGGAGATGGCAAAGTAATAATCCACAAGGTTACAAAAACCTGTAAATTATACAAAAACTCTAACTTATATGCTATAATTTAGCTATAATAACTAATTGCATAGGTTGGGAGGAAAACATGGAAAATCAAATAATGGACTTACTATTAAAGATAAGTAATAATTTAGAAGAAACAAATAATAGATTAGAAGAAACAAATAATAGATTAGAAGAAACAAATAATAGACTAGGATCTTTAGAACATGAAGTAAAAGGTGTAAAAAGAGAGATGACAGATAGATTTGATGTAGTAGACATCAAGTTAAATGTAATAGAAACTAAAGTAATAAATGTAAGCAGAAAGTTAGATGCTACAACAGAACAAGTTACAAGAAATTGTGAATCTATAGAAGATATGAAATTTAAATTACAATAAAATAATTATAAAGATACTATATTTAAAAAAATTAAATATAGTATTTTTTTGCGTTAAAATAGAATAGGATTACTGAATGCGGAAAAAACATTCGACAGAAAATGACAAAAAGGAACTCGTTGCAATTACTAATATATACATAAAAAATAAGTAATAATAATGAATAAATGTCGAAATATGTAAAAAGTAATTAATTGAAAGTAAAATGATTTATAACTATAATTAGTAATTGAAGTAAAATTCGACAAAAAATACGGAGGTAAATACAAAATATGACATTTATAAAATCGGCAGCTAGTATTACTTTAGCAACTGCAGTTGCATTAACTACGGCAAATGTAGGAATAGTATTTGCAAATGAAACAACAGATTCAGCAGTAAAAATAACAGACTTAAATGTTCAGTTTAATGGAAATGGAAGTGTAGCAGTAGACTTCACAATAGATAAAGACATCAACCTAAGAGAATTTAAGGATAATATAGAGATAAAAGTAAAAGCACCAAATGGATTTACTAAAACAAAGGGTAAAACATGGGATGGATACTTAAATGGAGTAGATGGTACTAAGTATGGAATAAAAAATCCAAATGTACCAGCAGGAAAATACTCAACAGTATTTACATATAATGAATTAATAGACATACCAGTAACAGAATTAACAATAGATGTAGCAGTAACTAATGATGGAGAAAAAACTACAGTAACTTATGATAAAGGAGAGGTAGTAGTTCCAGAAGATAAGAACTTTGAAATAAAGAAATTTGAAGTTGGAACAAATGCTCCAGATCAAGCTTTAGTAACTTTTGAAATAAATCAAACTATAGATTTAGCTTTAGCATCTCAAGATAACATAAAAATAGAAGCTATAAATCCAACAACAGGAAAAGTAATGACTTCTAAGAATAAAACTTGGAATGGATACTTAAACGATGCACAAGGTAACAAGTACGGAATGGGAAGCACTTTAAAGCCAGGCGTATATACAACAGTATTTAGTGCAGAACAACTAGAGCATATAAACCCAAGTGATGTAGTAATAAAATTAACTGCAATACAAGATGGAGTTGAGTACACAGCAAAAAAAGGTGAAACTGAAATAAAAGAAGTAGAACCTGTTCAGGTAACGGACTTAAAAGTTGAAGCTTTAGAAAATGGAGATGCTATATTTGGATTTAATATAGATCAAACTATAAACCTAAAGTTAAACACAAATGATAACATAATAATAAGAGCAGTAGAAAAAGAAACAGGAGATGTTTTATCTACTAAAAACAAAACTTGGTCAAACTACTTAAATGATGCTGAGGGTGCGCAGTTTGGTAGAGATGAAGTAGTAAAGAGCGGAAGATACTTAACTAAATTCTCAAAAGATCAATTAAGAGGAAAAGCTATAGAAGACATAGCTATAGAAATAGTAGTAATTCAAGAAAATGTTGAAACAAAAGTAACTACAGAGTTCTATAATATGGTACAGCCAGTTAAAATAGAAAATGTAGCAGTTGCACCAAATGGTGAAGGTGTTCACGTTGCATTTGATATAGATCAAGACTTATCACTTAAGTTAAATTCTGAAGATAATGTAACAGTAGAAGCAATAGATAAAGCTACTGGAGAAGTATTAAAGAAGAAAGATAAGACATGGACAGACTACCTAAACAACGAAGCAGGAGAGCAGTTTGGTTTAAATGAATTAGTAGTAGCAGGAAAATATGCAACTACATTCAATAAAGATCAATTAGGTGGAAAAACTATAGATGAAGTAGAATTCAGAATAACAACTGTTCAAGAAGGTATCAAGACTTCTGTAACAACTGGTGAATTCAAAGAATTACAAGGAGCTAAGATAGAGGAATTAAAGGCTGCTCAAAGTGAAGACAAGAGCATAGTAGTAGATTTTACTATAGACCAAGAAATAAACTTAGGATTTGCTTCTAAAGAAAACTTAACTATAGATTTAATAAATAAAGTAACTGGTGAATCAGTAGCATCAAAAGGTAAATTACAAAAGGCTTATCTTGTAGATGAAGAAGGAAATACATATGGATTAGGAGATACAATACCAGCTGGTAAGTACTCTGTAGTATTCTCAAAAGAAGAGGTAGGAGAATTCAATATAGATGATTTACAAATAATAGTAACAACTACTAAGAATGGTATAGATATATCAGAAGCTACTGATAAAGTAGGAATGGATGGAGAATTACCAACACCAGTACTAGATAATGTATTTGGTGGTTCAAATAGATACGAAACATCAGTAGACGTAAGTGTCAACGGATGGGAAAAATCAGATTCTGTAGTATTAGTATCAGGAAATGCAATAGTAGATGGTATATCAGCAGCACCACTTGCAGGAGCAAAAGATGCACCAATATTATTAACTGAGCAAGGAAAAATACCAACATCGGTTAAGGCTGAAATAGAAAGACTGGGAGCTAAGAACATATACCTAATAGGTGGAAACACAGTAATATCTCAAGATGTAGAAAAAGAATTAAGTGATATGGAGCTTAAGGTTGAGAGAATAGGTGGTTTAACTAGATACGAAACATCATTAAATATAGCTAAAGAAGTGGCTAAAGAAAAAGAGATAGACAAAGCTTTCATAGTTGGTGGAAATGGTGAAGCAGATGGACTTTCAATAGGTGCTGTAGCAGCTAAAGATGGAGAAGAAGCACCAATAATATTAGTTGAAAATGATAAAATAACTGAAGAAACTAAAACATGGTTAGATGAAAATATAACTTCAATGGATATAATAGGTGGAGAAACTGTACTATCTAAAAATGTTGAAGAACAACTTAGTGCAATGGTAGAAGCAGATAAAGTTACAAGAATAGCTGGAGCTCGTAGAGAAGAAACTAATGCTAAAATAATAGAAACATACTATGATAAATATGAATCAGTAATAGTAGTAAAAGGTGACAACCAAGGAATGATAGATGGATTAACATCAGGACCATTAGCTGCTAAATACAATGCTCCATTAGTAATGGTACTAGATTCATTAAATGAAAAACAAGAAGAAGTATTAAGCAAAAATGGAGAAGCTCAAGTTTACCAAGTTGGTGAAGGCGTAGTTAAATCTGTAGTAGACAAGATAACTGAATTATTAAGCAAAAAATAATATAAATACTAACAAAAAGTATCTTAAACAATGTTAAATTGTCTAAGATACTTTTTTTATACGATAAATGACATAAATAGCATGAATTTGTATTAAATAAAATAAAGGAACAAATCAATTATTGTAAAAATACATATAAGAGAGGTAAAAAAATATACAAAGGATAAAAAAATGAGAGGTGAGGAAAATATATAGATTATTAGTACTAGTAATTTCAACTTTGCTAATACCCACGCAAAGCTTTGCTATGGATAAAAATATAATAGCAGGTAATACACCTACAGAAACAGCTATAGAAATATCGAAAAACTGGCAACAATCTGAGGAAGTAGTATTAGTAAACTCGAAAGCAAAATCAGATTTACTATGTGCAACAGTATTAGCATCACAAATAAATTGCCCCATACTATTAGCAGAAGAAAATAAATTATTAAACATAACAACAGAAGAAATAAATAGACTTCAGCCCAAGACGATATACATAATAGGAGGGCAAGATATAATCTCACAGAAGGTAGAGGAACAGCTAAATAATTATCCCAATGTACAAAGAATAAGTGGAAAAGACAGGTATAAAACTTCTATAGAAGTAGCAAATATAATCAACTCAAAAAAAGCATCACCATCAGTAATAATTGTAAATGGCCATTATTCAGTAGCAGATACAATATCCATAGCTCCAGCAGCAGGAAATAAAAACATACCAATAATAATTTCAAAACAACAAGACCTAGAAGAAGGTAAGGAATGGATAGAAAATAATAATATAGAAACAGCCTATATAATAGGAGGTAAAAATGTAATTTCTGAAAATATAGAAAACCAACTGGTAAATTCAAAGAGAATAGGTGGAAATAATAGATATGATACCAACGCAAAAGTAATAGAAGAATTTTATAATGGAAATGATATAGAAACTTTATTTTATTGTAAAGGTAGCGAGGAAGAGGAACAATTAATAGAAGGGATGATAGCTACACCATTTTTAGCTACTAAAAATAGCCCTATAGCATTAGTAGGTAATAGTTTAAGTGCATATCAAAAGGAAGTTTTAACTAAGAAGAATATAAATAACTTGGTACAAGTGGGATATGACGTAAACGAAGAAGTGAAAGAGGAACTAAATAGTCTAAAGAAAAATACTCCACCAACTGATACAAAGCCATCAGAACCAGTGAAGCCACCAGAACCAATAAAACCACCAGAAGATAAGGAAGCTCCTAAAATTATAGAAAATACTGTAGATGAGTATAAAAAAATAATAACTATAACTTTTAATGAAGATATATATAGTAACGTTACAAATCCAAAAGAAAATATAACTCTAGAAGCAGAGGGAAAAACTATTAAATTAAATAAATATGACAAAGTTATTATAAAGGAGAATAAACTTATAATAGAGTTAGAAGATGGTTTATTAGCAACTAGTAACAACATACTAATAAAAGCTAACACAATAATGGATAAAAATAAAAATTACACAACTGAACCTATAGAATTAAAAGGCTTAGGTAAAATTATAGTATTTATAAAAGATGACACCCAGCTACAAACATATGTGAGTGGCAAAAAGAAAGCAGATATTATAAAGTTAGAAAATAATATACAGCTAGTATCATCTTCAGAAATTTATGTAAAAGTAGATGACCTAACTATAGATGGAAGTAACGGAGAAAATAACTATAAAATAGAAGGTGTAAATAAAAAAGTAGATTACAAACTAAATATATTTAAAGATAATGTAACTATTAGAAATCTAGATTTGGACTATGTATCTATAAATGTTATTGATAGAAAAGGAGTGAAATTTAAAAATCTAAATATGAACATTAATGTTAACAAAATAAATACACCAGCAATAATATTAGATCACTCTACCGCAGAAGGTATAGATTTAATACTACAAAGTCCATATACAGGAGTACTGATAACATCAAGTATGCCACAAACATTATCATCAAGAGCAAATCTTATTATAAATGGAACAATACAAAATGCAACTGGTACCTCAATTATACTGTCCAATACAATAACAGAAGTACCAGCAACAAATTTAAACACAGTATCAACTGGTATTAATATAAAAGACATAAATGAACTTTACAATATAGAAACAAAAAAAGATAATAAACAGGAATATAAAATTTATACAAATAAGGCACTTACTCAATAAAGTAAGTGCTTATACTCCAAAAAAATCCTAAAAAAAAACTATAAAAAACATGAACCTGTTGAAAATACAAATATTTACCAAGAATAAAACTAAAGGTAATCAACCCCTAAAAATCTAAATATACTAAATATAAGGGGGGATATAATGGACAAAAAACTAAAAAAATATATAACCATCGTATTAACACTATTTATGGTAATCGGTATATCAATACCAACAATGCCCTATGCAGAAGCAGCAAGCAACCAACTACTAATAATAAACACAAAAACCAATAGAATGGGTTACTATGTGAATAATAAATTAGTAAAAGAGTTTAGCGTTGCAACAGGGAAATCAAGTACACAAACACCAACAGGAAAATCGAAAATAGTAAACAAAATAAAAAATAGACCTTACTACAAACTTGGAATACCAGGAGGTAGCCCAAGAAACCCACTAGGTGATAGATGGATGGGACTACAGATAAGAGGAACTTATGGTTCAATATACGGAATACATGGTAATAATAACGAAAGCTCAATAGGAAAACACGTATCAGGTGGATGCGTAAGAATGCACAATGCAGAAGTAAGATGGCTATTTGATAGAATACCAAATAATAGCGATGTAATCTTAAAAAATACAAATCAAAGCTTCAAACAAATAGCAGCAAGCTATGGTATAAAACTAGAAGACAACAATACACCAACACCACCTCCAACGAACAAAACAGGATGGCAAACAATAGATGGTAAGAAGTACTATTACAATGCACAAGGACAAAAACTAACAGGATGGCAAACAATAGATAATAGTAAATATATCTTCAATAAAGATGGAGTAATGCAAACAGGATGGCAAACTATAGTAGAAGGTAGAAGAAGCTACTTTGCACAAGATGGTAAGATGATGATAGGATGGCAAAAAATTGATGGTAAGACTTACTTCTTAAACACATACAATGGAGTAGCATTAAGAAATTGGCAGGTAATAGATGGCAAGACTTATTACTTTGGAATTGATGAAGCTATGAGAACAGGATGGCAAGTAATAGATAATAATAAATATTACTTCAACGATGATGGAGTAATGCAAACAGGCTTACAAGACATAGAAGGCAAGAAATACTACTTCTATGAAGATGGAAAAATGGCAATAAACGTACAAATAGATGAACACACAACAGCAGGACCAGATGGAGTAGTTGTACAGAGTTAATAAAATCAAGGGCTATTGCCTAGTTAACATTAGTGTTAGCTAGACAATAGCCCTATATATTTAATCATATTTAATGCTTAATACTAAGATTTATAATTTAATAATTAAGATCTATAAAATGAAGCTCAACATCTTGAGGAATATCATAAAACTCCTTGAAGAAACTTGCCCAATGCTCATCAGGTGGAATAGTTGTCCAATAGTAATTTGGATATGGCAACTTATACATACTAATAGACTTCTCGCCATTAGCGACAGCATTATTAATAGTTTCTACTCTAGCCTTCTCAGCAGCACCTATATCTATAAATATACTAGCATAAAATACACATAGCATAACTAACGAACCACCAAGAATAGGAGTAATAAAACTAAATTCAAACTCAGTACTGTTTAAAAGGTAAATTAACAACTGAATCACAGCGATAGCCATAAAAATATAAGATGCAAAGAAGCAACGAGGTCCAATAGGATTTGCAACTATTAAAGGCATAGCCACTGCAAAAGCAGAACCATAAACCATGAAGATCTTCATCTTTAACCCAAATTCCTCAATATAAATAAGAATAACACTTAAAACACAGACAAAGAATACTAGAGAAAATAAAGCATTAAAGTAATCCGTCTTTTGAGGATTAGAGAATATGTTCCAAGCTGGATATACCTTATAACAAAGTCCGTACACCATATAAGTAGATAATATAAACATTTGTAGATTTGCTACAAACATATTAACTCTGTCTCTATTGTTATTAATCTTACATAACAGGATTATTAAACAGATTACTATTAGTACCGTATTTAATAACCAGTTGTTTAAAAATAAAGTATCAGACATTTGACTAACATACAAATCTACAATACTCATTATAGAGTAAGAGATCTCCTTGTACCCATCAGTATTATTAGCTGCATTTGAATAAGCACCATTAGAAAACATTATAAGAGCACCTATTATAGTAGAAACTAAATAAACAACTTGAAGAGGAGATAACTTTTTATACTTAACAAAACTATAGAATACAATAAAAGCAGCAAGTGCCACAGTATACACAGTAGTATGCTCACTAAAAAGCTGAGTAGATATTCCTAAAGGAATCATAAGTAAAATCATCCACACAGACTCTTTTGGTTTAACAATACCTTCTACCTTTTCATCAAATATATATTGAACCACTAATAAATATAAAACTATTAAGATTACAGGAGGTATAAAGTTAATAAAAGCAGCAATCCAAGAGTAAGTCTGTCTAAATAATTCTCTAGGCAATGCCAAGCATAAAATAGCTACAAGTAAAAAGATAGCAGTCTTGTCCTTAGACTTAACCTCACGAGTAGCGAACTTGTAGACAACCCCAATTACACTTATCATACCTATAGCCATAATAATATTTTTAGCTAATACACTTCTAGTAATTAAAATCTCAAATAAGTTTCCTAAATATCTACCATTATAATTAGCAAACCCATTAATCATCAAATCCCATTTTAATGAACTACCCCATTGCCAGTCATCATGACTGTAAGGTACTTGAGATGCGAAAAATAGGAAAAATAGAACCAAGAATATAGAAATATAAAATCTTGGTTTTTTTGATATATTGTTTTTCATTTTATATTGAAACCTCCTAAATTTAATATTAAACCATGCACTAATTAGAACTATTTTTGAAAATTATAAGCTTACTAAATACATAATTTAATATCACCACTATTACTTGAGTAAATAATTTTGCATATAAATCATTAACAGTCAATAAATCTACTAGTATAAACATAGTAGCCATATCAATAACACCAGATAACAATCTACAATTTACAAAAGTAATCATCTCTTTTAAAACTTGAGTTAAACCGTTACTTTTACTCTCAAATACCCAGATACGATTTGTAACATAAGCAAAAGCTACAGCAAACACCCAAGAGATAACATTACTTATAAGATAGTGGATTTGTAAAACTTCGCTACAAAAATAATAAGTAGCAAAACTAACCACAGTTGTTAGCACACCAAAAAATAAATATAAGATAATTTCCTTATACTTATTAAAAATACTCAATAAACTATTCATATGTATAATTCCTTTTTTCTAATTTTATCTTTTTAATTTAATTTTTGTGATTTTCAGACTCAGAAACTATGAACCTTGGACGATTTTGAGTTTCTTCATAGATTTTTGAAATATAATACCCTATGATTCCTAAACTTAGCATAATAATACTACCTATTATTAATAGAAGTAAAATTACAGTAGTAAAACCTTCTAAAGACTGACCAGTAAAGTGCATATAGATAGAATGAACCCCTAGCAAAATTGAAAAAATCAAAAATACCATTCCAGTCATAGTCACAAGCTGCATTGGAGCAGTTGAAAAAGAAGTTATATTAGTAATAGCATATTTTATAAGAGATACAGTAGACCATTTAGAATCTCCAACCTCTCTTTCCTGTACTTCAAACTCAATAGAAGTAGTTCTAAACCCAACCCATGAAGACAAAGCTCTAAAGAAAATATGCTTCTCAGGCATAGACCTAAGAATATCTACAGCCTTTTTGTCTAGTAACTTAAAATCCGAAGACTTAGACATATCAATTTTTGTTGCAGAACTAATAAGAGAGTAAAAATTCTTAGCAGCAAACTTGTAGAATAAAGATTCCTTACCTCTAGAAGCCTTTACACCTTCTACTACTTCGTAACCTTCTTCCCATTTTTCATACATTTGTAACAAAACCTCAGGAGGATGTTGTAAATCGCAATCAATAACAGCGCAGCAATCACCACGAGCATAAGTTAGACCAGCAAAAATTGCAGCCTCTTTACCAAAGTTTCTAGAAAAGTTAAAACCTTTTATATTTGAATCTTCATTACAGATATTTTGAATTTCATCCCAAGTTTTATCTTTTGAACCATCATTTATAAATATGATTTCGAAAGGGATATTTCTACTTTCTAAAAGAGAAGATATTACCCTATAAGTTGTACTAATCATCTTTTCTTCATTATATGAAGGTATAATTACTGATAATTTTCCCATAACCAATCTCCTTTCAATTGATACTGTTTTTTCCAAGATGAAATGTTTAAAAACCAATACTTAGTATATCATATATGCCAGACAAAAAGGATATAAAAGCCATTTAATGTAGTTATTTGGAGCAAAATAGAGGAGTTACGCACTTTTTGTTTTTAGAAAAAGTATGATATACTAAAAAATGTTGAAAAATATAATTAATATAAAGGAGGAATAAAGATGGTCTTCAGCAGCCTAGTGTTTTTATTTGTGTTTTTTCCAATGATATTAACATTATATTATCTTTCAAACAATAAATATAAAAACTACCTACTCTTAGCAGCAAGCTTGTTTTTCTATGCATGGGGAGAAGCTACCTATGTAATTATTATGTTGATTTCAATATTAGCTAACTACATCTGTGGCTTGATGGTTAAGGAAGACAACAGTCAAAAACTTAGAAAAATAGGATTGATAATAGCCATACTGTTTAACGTAGGAATGTTAGGAGTATTCAAATATACAGGATTTTTTGTAACAAATTTAAATATGGTATTAAATACTCATATACCTGTGCCACAAATAGTACTGCCACTAGGTATATCATTTTTTACATTCCAAGCTATGAGTTATGTAATAGACGTATATAGACATGATGCAAAAGTACAACGAAACTTACTAAACCTAGCACTATACATAAGTTTGTTTCCACAATTAGTAGCAGGACCTATAGTACGTTATCAGACTATAGCAGATCAAATAAATAATAGAACACATACTATAACCAAGTTTGCAGATGGTGTAAATAGATTCATAATAGGTATGGGTAAAAAAGTAATAATAGCAAATAGTCTTGGGATGTTAGCAGATAGTGTATTTGCTACACCTAGCAGCGATTTGACAATAATAAGCTCATGGCTAGGTATAATAGCTTATTCACTACAAATATTCTTTGACTTTAGCGGATATTCAGATATGGCAATAGGACTTGGCAAAATGTTCGGATTTGAGTTCTTAGAAAACTTTAACTACCCTTACATCTCCAAAAGTGCCTCAGAATTTTGGCGTAGATGGCATATTAGTTTAGGCTCATGGTTTAGAGATTATGTATATTTTCCACTAGGAGGAAGCAGAAAAGGAACATTAAGAACCTATATAAACTTATTTATAGTATGGTTTTTAACAGGTTTTTGGCATGGAGCAGATTGGACCTTCATAATGTGGGGCTTATACTTTGGACTATTAATAGGACTAGAAAAAGCATTCTTAGAAGAAAAAATACTAAACAAAGTATTCCAACCAATAAGACACTTATACTTATTAATATCAGTAATTATAGGATGGGTATTCTTTAGAGCTGACAATGCAGTCTATGCAGTAGATTTTATAAAAGTAATGTTTGGTATGGGTACTAATCCGTTATACAATGGACAAACCCTAGCTTATATAAATGACTATTGGTATACCCTAGCCTTAGGTATAGTATTTAGTATGCCAGTGATAAAATATATAAAAGGAAAAATAAGTAGCAAAAATACAAAAATATTAAATAATGATATAACTTATTTACTACATTCCTTAGTGTTAACAGGATTATTTTTCATAGTAATACTAAGCTTAGTAAATTCAACATATAATCCATTCTTATATTTTAGATTCTAGGAGAAGTTATATGAACAAAAGACAAGGGATAATATTAATAGTACCTTTTTTAGTAATTACCTTTGGATTAGGTGCTATTAATTTTATAAAAAAAGATAAAGAAACAAGCTCAGCAGAAAACAGAGCCTTAGCAAAAAAGCCAACAATAGAAGCTTTACAAAACAGAGAATATAAAGATAAATATGAAGAATACTATACAGACCAATTTATAGGTAGAGATTCTCTTTTAAAATTAAACACAAAACTAGAAATGGCTATGAAAAAATCTAGTATAAATGGTCACTACATAACAGAAGATGGATGGTTATTAGGAGGACCTACTACTTTAAAACTTACCAAAGAAGATTATAAAGATAGTACAGAGTTAATAAATAAATATGCAAAAGAACTTTCCAGTGAAAATAAAGAAGTTTATTATGTTACACTTCCTCATAAGGTAAATACTTTAGATTTTTTGTATCCTAAAAAATATTTAAATGGAATTTATGGTTTAGAAAATAGTAAATTATTGCTATCAACTTTAGATAAAAACTATATAACGCCAATAGATATAGGAACCTATTTTTCTAAAAACTTTAATGAAAAGGAATTAGAAGATTTTTATTTTAAAACAGACCACCACTGGAACTCTTTAGGAGCATATGAAGGTTTTAAGTATATAACAGAAAAAATGGGTATGGATATAAGCAAATACCCTTACAAAATTGACTATATAAAAGACAAACCATTTATGGGTAGTTACAATAGAAACTTATATACCTTATACCCTAAACAAGAAACAGTGCCTTTTGTATATATGGACAAGAAATTTGATAAAGAATATCACCTTATGAAAGATAGCAAGCTTGAAAAAGTAGAAGAAAATACTATAGTAGCTTCTGGAGTTAATCAAGGTGAATTAAATTATGGAAATGTATATACAGAAAACTACGGCTACTACAAAGTTACAAATAAAGAAGCTTTAACTGATAAAAAAATATTAGTGGTTAGAGATTCTTACCAATCTCCGCTCACTTGGTTGTTTAGTGATTTGTTTGAAGAAATGGAAGTAGTAGACCCGAGATATGTGGAAATGGGCTTTGATGAAATTTTGAAAAATAGTAATAGTGATATAGTTATGTTTATGTTTAACAATTCTATAAAACCATCAGAAATTATGGAAAGAATTATAGATTAAATAAGAATCCTGTTGCAAAACCAAGAAAAGTTAGGTTTTGTAGCAGGATTTTTTTGTTGTAATCTTTAATATATTAAAATACTGTTATATTACTTATATTGATATAATGGGTTAAATAATGTACAATGGATAATAATGGAAAAAATAACCAATTAAACATGAGGTGAGAAATATGTTAAAGAGGAAAAAAGCAATAATAGCAAAAGTAATGGCAACAACATTGTTAGCGTCTACGCTAGCAACAACGTACTCAAGTGCAGCAACAGTTTCGAGTACTACGTTAGCAGGAGCTAACAGATATCAAACTGCAATAGAAATTAGTAAAAATGGATGGTATTCTGCATCTAATGCAGTATTAATCAATGGAGAAAAAGGATTAGTGGATGCTTTAACTGCTACTCCATATGCAAGTTTAAAAAATGCTCCTATACTTGTAACTGGTAAAGATACTTTACACCCAGATACTAAAACTAGACTTACTCAAATGGGTGTAAAAAATGTAGATATAGTTGGAGGAACTAGTGTAGTTTCTGAGACTGTAGTTACTCAGTTAAAAGCTATGGGAATTACTGTGAATAGAATATCAGGAATAAATAGATATGAAACTGCTACTGCTGTAGCTAAGGCTATGGATGCTATATCAGATGTGTCTCAGGTAGCGGTAGTAAATGGGCTTAAGGGATTACCTGATGCTGTAAGTGTTGCAGCTCCTGCTGCTGATAATAAAATGCCGATATTATTGGCTGACCCTAATAGCGGGTTAAATAGTAGTGCTAAGGATTTCATTAATGGGGAGAGTGTGTACAAGTCTTATGTTATAGGACAGACTGCTGCTGTTTCTGATGGTGTGATGAATTCTTTACCTGGTACTAAGGTTAGATTAGGTGGAAGTAATAGACAGGATACAAATGCTGAGGTTATAAGAGCGTTCTATCCTCAGTCTTCTTTAGATAATATTTATGTGGCTAAGTCTGGTCAGGTTAATAGAGAAGATGAGTTAGTTGATGCACTTGCTGTAGGTGTGTTAGCTGCTAAGAACGATGATCCTGTTATGATAGTTGGTAAGGGATTGACTTCTGATCAAGATAATTTATTAAGAGGGAAGACTTTTAGTAGAGTTACTCAAGTAGGGCAAGGTGTGCCTAGTGCTAGTATTGAGGCTATTAAGAATACTCAAAATAGTATAAAGGAAGTTACTTCTGTTTCCGCTTTAAACAGTGCTTTATCTAGTGCTAGAAGTGGTGATGTTATAAACTTTAGACCAAGCTCTACTGTATCTGAGAATATAAGTTTAAGTACATCTGCGGATGTTACAGTTAATTTATATGGAACGTATAATGGAATCATAAACTGTAGTATGAGTGAAGGTAACTTAAATATAAGTGGGAATGTAAATAATACAGTTAATGTAAATGGTGCAAAAACATTAAGTATTAACTCTGGTATTACAGTTAAAGACATAAGCATAAAGTCAACAGCTAAAAACACTTCTATAACTAATCAAGGTAAAGTAACTACGTTAACAGTGTTAACAAGTGGGGTTAGAATAAATAATACAGGTGCTATAACTACATTGAATAGATATGGAGATACAGTTGTTACTGGAAGTGGAACAATAGGAAATATAGATTCTTCTAAACCTATAGCTAGTATTTCATCATTAAATGCAAAACAAATATTAATCGTTTTCAATAAAGCTATGGATAAGGACACGGTAATAGACAGAGATGGATACCTAGTACAAGACACAGGAGTAAATAGGGTTAAATTTAGCACGACTGCTACGGCATTAGCAAATCAAATTCCTAATGATGCAAAATGTATTGCAGAACTAGATGAATCAGGAACTCTATTAACAGTAACAGCCCCAACGGGTAAATACTTTGAAGGCAATTATACAATAGAAGTTCAGAATATAAAGAGCGCTGGAATAACTCAAGATAAGCATGTAGCTACGCTTAATATTAAAGATACAGACGCACCTACAGTTAGTTCTGTTGAATTTGATGCATCTATAAATAAGTTTAAAGTGAAATTATCAGAGCCTGTAAAAAGCAAAAATTCACTAGTACTAGTAGTAAATAATAACATAAGTGTAGATTTAAGTACTGTAGCACTTAATACGATACAAAATGAATTTACGTTTGGTATACCTTCTGGTGTTAACTATGGTGATAAAATTAAAGTATATATAGACGGCTTAGAAGATGGTGCAGGAAATATGATGAGAGCATACTCTAAGGATTCAATATCAGTAAGTAATACTATTTTAACAGCAACATATAAGCAAACATCTAATAATAAGTTAAGAATAACTTTTAACAAAGAAATTCCTACAGATATAAGTTCTAAAATATCTGTTGTAGGTACAGGTGTTGTGGGATCAGCTACAAAAGTAGCAGGTGACAATAAGTCATATGATATAACGCTAACTACTGCAAATTATAGTACAACTAATAAACTAGCATTCAAAGTTAATATTGCAAGTGGGGTTGTTGATGTAACGGGCACAACAACAACTAAACCTATAGAGATAAATGTCTCTCTTACTAAAGATGTAACTGGTCCTAAAATATCATCAACTAAAGCAAATTCAGATAATACAGGATTAGAAATTACACTAAGTGAAGATATAAAAGAATCTAGTATAACTAATTCTAAAATCAAGTTATACAAAGGCTCAGGAGTAAGCATATCTGGAACTGATGCTACTTTAAAGTCAGGTACAACTAATGTAATAACGGTTGAAGGGTTATCTACTTTGGCTGAAGGTACATACCATGTTAAATTTGAAGCTGGAGCTATTCAAGATAATAACTCTAATAATAATTTATTGATGAGTACAGATAGTGTAACTGTTAAAAATACTGTATCAACAACATATAGTGTTACTTCAATAGATAATGATGCTTATGATAACTCATTTATAATAACGTATACAGGTGAAATAGATGATGAAAAGGTATCTTATGAAAACTTCTATATAAACAATGAACAAATAAAAGAAACTTCAACTATAACATTAGATGCTGCTAATAAAACTATTAAGGTTAAGTTACCAAGTAGTGATGGAATTAATATAGAAGGAAATGCTACTCTAAAAGCGAGTAGATTAACTCTTAAGGCTGGACAAATATTAGCGGATAAGTCATCAGTAGTTACAGTTGTAGATAATACAGCACCAACGTTAGAAACAGCTACTTTATATAAGAGTAAAAATCAATTAGTACTTAAGTTTGATGAAAATATTATATTAAGTAAGGCAGATTTAACGCTAAGTGAGATATTAACTGCTGTGGAAATAAAGTATGGAAAGACACCTATTGTATACGATATGAAAGAAGATGTAGCAGACATAGAAGTAAATGGGAAAGTGGTTACAATAACTATTACACCACATGCAACAAATTCAGTATGGTCAACAGTTAAGGATGGAACAAGTTCAACTAATCCGGTTAAAGTAAGTATAAAGAAAAAACAAATTATAATGAAGGATGCAGCTGAAACTCCTAATAATGCAAGAGAAGTTTTAGATAAAGTTGTCAGCAAGAATAGTTAATAAAAAAGCCTTGGTCATAGACCAAGGCTTTTTCTGTGAGAAATACGTTAAAGAGATGAATTTGTTCATTTTTAACGTATTATAATTATAATACAAATTCGACAAAAAGTAAATGATATTGTAAAAAAAGATTAATTGCCTTGTGGAAATAGCGTTTTATAGATAGGAAAAAGTTGGAAAAAGTCGAAAGATAGAATAATGTTAAAAAATGTAAAAAAATGACGAACGAAATTTGGGTAAAAATGGTATAAAAATATTGTAAATTAACTTTACATATACTAATATTGAATTGTGAGAAGTACGAAATGAAATACCTAGCGGTTTACATATAAGAGATGTGATTAATATAATGTTGGGGAGGAAATGAAACATGATGAAGAAAAAAAATATAGCTATGGCTATGGCAGTAGCTACAGTTGCTACATCTGTAGCACCAGCTTTTGCAGCTGCAGGAGATGTGGTTGTAAGAACGAATGGTTTTGCAGATTTAATAGCAGAGGTAGAGGCTAATTTTAATGCAGGAGATAAAACTCAAACTTACGACTTAGGAGATGGAGTAGTTACAATTGCTGATAAAGATGCTTTAGCAGATTTCAAAAAAGCTGTAGCAGATATGAAGCAAGGTAACATAATAGATGTTACTATGCCTAAAGTACCTACTTATGAAACAGCGGATTTAGAGGATCTTGTAGTAGTAGATCTTGCAGGTGCGCCAGAAAAAACTTATGCAGTTAAAGTTGTAGATGAAACAGTAAATGGAAAGGTAGAATATACTTATACATTTACAAGAGAAGCTAATAAAGACGAAAAAATAGAAAAAGATGTATTTGAAATAACTGTAGCTGAAGGAAATAAACAATTAGACTTTGAAGCTCCAATATTTAAAACAGTAAATGGAGCTACAACTTTAGTTGGATTTGAAACTTTAGACGCAGTAGATTCTAATGTAATACTTTCTAAATCAGTTGAAACAAATAAAAAAATAGAAGATGTATTTGCGAATGGAAAATTAACTCAATATGGAGTAGAATTAGCAGAACTTGCAAAAATAACTGGAAATGGATTTGAATCAGCAGCAATAGAAACTGAAGATAATATACATACTGCAAAGTTTGTAATAAGCGAAAGACCATTAAAGAAAGCATTTGATGCGCCAGTATCAGGAACATTAGAAGAAGTATTTATAAGTTCTACAAGTAACGCTAAATTAGTAGAAGCTATAGAAGCTATAGAAAGTTATGTAGCACCAGAAGTTGATAATTTAATAGCTGGAGCAAATAGATTTGAAACAGCTGTAGAAATAAGTAAAGCTAGATTTAATGCAGATACTACAGAAACAACAGATGCGGTAATACTAGTTGGAGAAAATGCTATAGTAGATGGTTTAGCAGCTGCACCACTTGCAGTTGAAAAAGATGCACCAATACTATATACTAAGAAAGATGCTATACATGAAAAAACAGTAGAAGAAATGGATAGATTATTTGATGGTACTCTAACTGGTAAGACAGTTTATTTAGTTGGTGGAACTCAAGTTATAAGCCAAGAAATAGAAGATTCTTTAGAATCTAAAGGATTAACTGTAGTAAGATTAGCAGGAGAAAATAGAACTGAAACATCTTTAGCAATAGCAGAAGAATTAAATACAGTTACAGATGCATTCATAGTAGGATTTAGTGGTGAAGCTGATGCTATGAGTATATCAGCTAAAGCTGCAGAGGAAAATCAAGCTATAATAGTATCAGGAAGAGAAGGATTAAGCAAAGATACTTTAGATTATGTTGTAGGTAAGAATGTTACATTAATAGGTGGAGAAACTTCTCTTACTGCTAATGTAGAGAAACAATTACATGCTAAAGGTATAGATACTACAAGATTAGCAGGTAAAAATAGACAAGAAACTAATGCTGTAGTTATAGATTCTTTATATGATGAAACAGCAGCAGATGCAAAAGTATATATAGCTAAGTCTGATGTATTAGTAGATGCATTAGCAGCAGGACCTTTAGCTGGTGAGAATGGAGCTCCGATAATATTAGCTACAAATGTATTAGATGCTAAGCAAGTAGAAGTATTAGAATCATTTGAAGATGTAGCTGAAGTTAATCAAGTTGGTAAAGGGATAGCTGGAACAGTTATAGATAAAGTTATATCTTTATTCAAATAAGAAGATCTGCTTTGTATCTCAGAAGGACCCTCAGGGGTATGGGATGTGAAAGACCCGCATAGCGAATTGAGAGAAGAGTGTAAGTATAGATAAAGAGAGCCGTAGGCAAGAGAGAAAATCTCCAGCCTACGGTTTTTGTGATGTAAAAGAAGAAACATAAGAATATTTTCTAGCAACTGAGCCACTGTGTGTCTCAGAAGGACCTGTGGGGGTGCGAAATCCGTCGGATTTTGTGTTAGAACCCGCGTAGCGAAATGAGAGAAGAGTGGAAGTAAGGATAGAGAAAGCCGTAGGCAAGAGAGAGATCTTGAGCCTGCGGCTTTTGTGATGTGAGATGTGAAAAGAGAAAGAAAAGTAATTGATATTGAAGTATAAGAAATAAAAAAGAAAGATAATAATAAAATAGATATGATATAATAAATATAAATAGAAAGGAAGTGAAATAATGGAAAGAAGATTATTAAATCCTAAAATCGATTTTGTGTTTAAAAAGATATTTGGATCAGAGAAACATCCAGGGGTACTAATATCATTTTTAAATGCAGTACTAAAACCTAAAAATAAAATAACAAAAGTAGAAATAAAAAATACTGAAATAGATAAATCGTACATAGAAGATAAATTTTCAAGATTAGATGTAAAGGCAATAACAGATAATAAAGAGATAATAAATATAGAAATCCAATTAAAAAATGAATATAATATGATACAAAGAAGTTTATACTATTGGAGTAAATTATACGAGGAGCAATTAGAAGAAGGAGATAGATATGATAAACTATGTAGAACAGTATGTATAAATATATTAGACTTTAAATATTTAAAAAATGATAGATTTCATAATGGATATAGATTGAAAGAAATAGAAACAAATGAGGAGTTAACAGATCTAGAAGAAATACATTTTATAGAGATACCAAAATTAAAGAAACTAGATAAAGAACAAGAAATAGTAGATTTGTTAGAAGCATGGGTAGAATTTTTAAGAGATCCCGAAAGTGAAATAATAAGAAAAATAGAAATGAC
>NZ_JBOFOR010000007.1:0-10998 GCF_051659545.1 Romboutsia sp.
AGCGCTTTTTTTATACTCCTACTACTTGCTTTACTCCTTCTACTTCTTTTACTAGTAAGTTTTCAATTACTGCTTTTAAAGTCATTGCTGCACCTGGGCATCCTTTACATGCACCTTGTAATCTTACTGATACTACACCATCTTCACTTACATCTACTAACTCTACGTCTCCACCATCTCTTTGTAATATAGGTCTTACTCTTTCAAGGACTTTTGCTACCTCTTCCTTCATGTTTAACCCCCATTAATAATTATTTTATAAATTTATTACATTATAATATTTCTATACTATAGTAATTTATCCTTTTATTTTAGTATTAATTATTTTTTTAGTAATTTTGTGTCATATTCAATATTTATATGTATAGATTTATAAATCATAATATTGTAGTACAATTGTATACATATTGTAATAAAAAATAAAGTCTTTTAGTAGACTTTATTTTTTATTACAATATGTATTAGGTTTTTCTTTTTTTATTATTCTAATTATTAAAGGATTAAGAACATATATGAAAAATATTAGATATATCATCGCTAAAATATACTGTCTTTCTAGTAAATTCACTAGTAGTGGTAAAACAGCTATAAACGTTATACTTAGATAAATTATATCTCTTGTAATATAAATCACCTCTTCATATGTACTATCTTACTCATAAATTATATCATTGTTTAGTATATATTTAAATATTACACCTAAATTTTCTTAATATTTTTTATTTTATTCAAAGCCATATTGCTTATTTCTTTTGCTTCCCTTATATTTAACATTAATACCGATGATACATATACAATTATTCCTATTCCACCACATATTATACAATTTATCGCAATAAATTTTCTATTGCTTCCCATTATATGAGAGCCAAATGTAAGTATATAATTATATAAATTATCCATAACTATCCACATTATAACTGCTGAAATAAACACTTTTATAAAAGTTATCAATATATTTTTGAATCCTAATTTTCCTATTTTTTTTCTTAAAGATATAAATAAAAGTACAGTTGTAACAATTGCAGATATAGAACTAGCTAAAGCTAATCCTCCGATTCCCATGGATTTAACTAAAACTATAGATAGAATTACATTTATTACTACCGATATTGTTGCATTCCTTACTGGAGTTTTTGTATCTTGCAAAGAATAAAATCCTTTGGCTAGAATATCTTTCAATCCATATGCTACTGTACCTACTGAATAATAAAATAGTGCTGTTGATGTTAGATATGTTGCTCTAGAATCAAAAGATCCATTCTCAAATAAAACTTTTATTATTGGATTTGAAAATACCATCATCATTACGGTTATCGGAATCATAACCAATATCATTATATTTATTGATTTTGACAAATTACGTTTAAATAAGTCAATCTTATTTTCGCTAGCTAACTTAGAAAGAATAGGATACATTATAGTTGATAGTGTTACTGCTATAACTCCTACTGCAAACATATTTAGCTTATTAGCATAATTTAAAGCAGTTCTACTTCCTTGTTCTAATGTAGATGCAAGACTTCCATTAACTACTGCATTAATTTGATTTATGTAAGATCCAAAAAATACAGGTAATACTAAGTATAATATAGATTTTATATTTTCGTCTTTAAAGTTTATTTTTATTCTATGTTTATAACCACTTTTTAGTAAAATGGGTAATTGAAATATTAATTGTCCAACATAAGCAATTAAAGTACCAAATACCATAATATAAGAATTTGTCAAAGAGCCTATAATTATTGCTACTATTGCTATTATATTAAATGGTATTGTCACTAACCCCGATATGTATACATTTCCACTTGCTATTAAATAAGATGATATAAGGCCATTAGTTGCTATAAATATCATTGCAAATATTAATATTCGTGAGTATGTTACAGCTAAATTAAATACTTCTCCTTTAAATCCTACTGCAAATATTTTTACAATATATGGTGTAAAAATAATTCCTACTATAATAAGCAGCATACTTATTAATACTACTATATTAAGTACATTACTTGTAAATTTATCAACTTCTTCTCTACCATTTTTTTCTTTTATCTTAAAATACATAGGTATAAATGTAGTTCCAAGTGCAGCACTTATTCCATCAAATAAAACTACTGGTATATTTAAAGCTGTAAGGTATGCATCTGTTATGTTACCCGCACCAAATGCTTGTGCTAATACAATATCTCTAAAGAATCCAGTTACTTTTGATACCAATATTATAATCATTAAAATTACAGCTGTTTTCTTAGTGGATTTTGACATACGTATCCTCTTTTCTGAATTAACCTATACTTATATTTTTATCATACAACTAAATTCTTATAATTTATCTTTTGTAATATATAAATATTATATCAAAAAATGAAAAATGTAAAACGCAAAAGAGTGCATACTATTTTCTAGTATGCACTCTTTAAATATATATTAACCTTGATTTGCTAATCTCTTATAACTTTCATATCTATCTTTAGAATTTTGCTCTGCTAAGCTAAATAATCCATCTGCTACGTCTGGATATTGCTTAGCTATTGCTGAATATCTAACTTGAGCCATTATGAAATCTCTAAAGCTTTCAGTTGGTTCTTTAGAATCTAAACTAAATGGATTCTTTCCTTCTTCTTTAAGAATAGGATTATATCTATATAAATGCCAGTAACCACATGCAACAGCTTGAGCTTGGTTAGCTGATGTTCTTCCCATTCCTTCTTTTAATCCATGAGATATACATGGTGCATAAGCTATTATTAATGATGGTCCATCATAGTTCTCAGCTTCTATTATAGCTTTTATTAGTTGATTTTTATCTGCACCCATAGCTACTTGAGCTACATATACATTAGAATAGCTCATTGCCATCATACCTAAATCTTTCTTTCTAGATCTCTTTCCTGCTGCTGCAAATTTAGCCATCGCTGCTACTGGAGTAGATTTAGAAGCTTGCCCTCCTGTGTTAGAGTATATTTCAGTATCAAATACTAATACATTTATATCCTCTCCAGATGCAAGTACATGGTCAAGACCACCATATCCTATATCATATGCCCATCCGTCTCCACCTAGTATCCATTGTGATTTCTTAACTAGATAGTCTTTTCTATCTTTAATTTCATCTACTAATTCCTTAGCTCTTCCACTACAATTACAACTTTCTATAACTTCTAGTACTTTTTTACTAGCTTCTTTTGAACCTTCTCCACAATTCATATTATCTAACCAATTCTTAAAAGCATCTTTACAACAAGATACATCTTCTATAGATAATAACTCATTCATTGTATCTACTAGCTTAGCTCTCATTTGTTTAACGGCTAAATACATACCATATCCAAATTCTGCATTATCTTCAAATAAAGAGTTTGCCCAAGATGGACCTTTACCTTCATGATTTGTAGTGTATGGTGTTGTTGGTGCTGAGCCACCCCATATTGAAGAACAACCAGTAGCATTTGCTATCATCATTCTATCTCCAAATAATTGAGTAGCTAGCTTCATGTATGCAGGCTCGCCACATCCAGCACATGCACCAGAGAACTCTAGAAGCGGTGTTTTAAATTGTGAATCTTTAACAGTGTTCCCTGCTACTAGATGACCTTTATCAGACACATTAGCCATTGCAAATTCCCAATTTGGTATTTCTTGATCTGTTTGAGTTTCTAAAGGTTTCATTACTAAAGCTTTTTGCTTAGCTGGGCATACATCTGCACAGTTTCCGCATCCTGTACAGTCCATAGTGTCTACTTGCATTCTATATTGAAGTCCTTCAAATGCTTTACCTATAGCTTTCTTAGTTTCAAATCCATTAGGTACTTTTTGTAATTCATCTTCATTTAATAAGAATGGTCTTATTGTTGCATGAGGACAAATGTAAGAACATTGATTACATTGAATACAATTTTGCGCTATCCATTCAGGTACATTTATAGCTATACCACGTTTTTCATAAGCTGATGTTCCTGCTGGGAATGTACCATCTTCTATTCCATTAAATGCACTAACAGGTAAACTATCTCCATCTTGCGCATTAATCGGTCTTAATATATTTTTTATAAATTCAGGTTCTTTTTCATCTATAGTGTTATTATCAACTACAGTTGCCCAAGATGCTGGAATATCAATTTTTACTGATGCATTTTTGCCTTGTTCTACTGCTTCATAGTTCATATTAACTATTTTTTCACCTTTTTTACCATAAGCTTTATGGATAGATGTTTTTAGATAGTCAGTTGCTTCTTCTTCTGGTATAATATTGGCTAATTTAAAGAAAGCTGATTGCATTATCATATTTATTCTATTTCCAAGCCCTATTTCCTGAGCTATTTTCGTAGCATTTACTGTATAGAAATTAATATCATTTTTAGCTATATAATTTTTCATTTTAGCTGGTAAATGAGTTTCTAATTCTGATTCATCCCAAATTGTATTTAATACAAATGTTGCTCCTTTTTTAAGGCCTTTTAATAAATCATATTGATTTACATATGATTGATTATGACAAGCGATATAGTCTGCATTATCTATTAGATATGTTGATCTTATAGGTGTATCACCAAATCTTAAGTGAGACATTGTTATACCACCAGATTTTTTAGAATCGTATGCAAAATAAGCTTGTGCATATTTTTTGGTATTGTCACCTATGATTTTTATTGCTTGCTTGTTCGCTCCAACAGTACCATCAGAACCTAATCCCCAGAATTTACAGTTAATTGTTCCTTTAGAATCTAGTTTATAGTTTTCGTCTACATATATAGATGTGTTAGTTACATCATCATCTATGCCCACTGTAAACAAGTCTTTTGGATTATCACTTGCTAGATTATCAAATATAGCTTTTATACTTGCTGGTGTTACATCTTTTGATCCTAGTCCATATCTTCCACCTATTATCATAGGAGCATTTTTTTCATTGTAGTATGCAGAACGGACATCTAAGTACAATGGCTCTCCTATTGCTCCTGGTTCTTTAGTTCTGTCTATTACACATATTTTTTCTACACTCTTAGGTACTACATCTAAGAGATGTTTGATTGAAAACGGTCTATATAAATGAACCTTAACTAGTCCTAGCTTTTCTCCTTTAGAGTTTAATTCATCTATTGTTTCTTCTATTGTTTCTGTTACTGATCCTATTGCTATTATTATGTTTTTAGCATCTTTATCTCCATAGTAATTAAATAATCCATATTTTCTTCCTGTTAACTCTCCCATTTTATTTAAATAATCTTCTACTATAGGAACAATAGCCTCATAGTATTTATTACAAGCTTCTCTTGTTTGGAAGTAGATATCTGGATTTTGAGCTGTACCACGAGTAACTGGATGTTCCGGTGATAATGCTCTTTCTCTAAATTCTTTTAGAGCTTTATAATCTATTAATTTTGCATAATCTTCATATTCTAAAACTTCTATTTTTTGTATTTCATGTGATGTTCTAAATCCATCAAAGAAATGAATAAATGGTAATCTTCCTCTTATTGCTGCTAAATGTGCTACTGGTGCTATATCAGCAACTTCTTGTACTGAACCTGATGCTAACATTACACATCCTGTTCCTCTTGCTGCCATAACATCTTGATGGTCTCCAAATATTGATAAAGCTTGTGCAGCAAGAGCACGTGCACTTACCTGAAATACACCTGGAAGTAATTCTCCTGCTACTTTATACATATTTGGAATCATAAGTAGTAAACCTTGTGATGCTGTAAATGTAGTTGTAAGAGCTCCTCCTTGTAAAGAACCATGGAAAGCTCCTGCTGCTCCACCTTCTGATTGCATCTCTACAACACTTACTTTTTGATTGAAAATATTTTTTAATCCTTGTGCTGCCCATTCATCTACAGACTCTGCCATATTTGAAGATGGTGTAATTGGAAAGATTGTTGCTACATCTGTAAATGCATATGCTACATGTGCTGCAGCGGTATTACCATCAATTGTTTTTATTACCTTTGCCATAGTTACTCTCCTTTTATATGTATTGTTACTAATATTTCATTCCTATTTATTATTAACATATAAATGATTATTTATTATTTTTTTTGTAAAATAATAAATAATCATTTAATTTCACATAAGCAACGTATCAAGTAAATATTTAATGTATCAAAAGAACTGCTAGTTACGCAAAATACCCTCTATGGTTATAATTAATTAATTAAAATTTGTACTCTAAAGGGTATTTTTATAATTACTATTTATATTTCTATAGATGATTTTATGAAATCTCTAAATAATGGGTGTGGCTTTGTTGGTCTAGACTTAAATTCGGGATGAAATTGAACTGCTACAAACCATGGATGATTTTTAATTTCTATCACTTCAACTAGTTTTTCATCTGGAGAAACTCCTGCTATTGTTAATCCAGCTTCAATTAGTTGCTTTTTATATTCATTATTAAATTCATATCTATGTCTATGTCTTTCATATATTAATTTTTCTTTGTAAGCTTCATAGGCTTTAGTTTCTTCAAGTAATTTACATGGATACACACCTAATCTCATAGTTGCACCTTTATCTTCTATCTCTTCTTGTTCTTCCATTATATGTATAACTGGATGAGTAGTTTTATCATTCAACTCAGTAGAATGTGCATCTTCGAATCCTAATACATTTCTTGCAAATTCTACTACAGCTAGTTGCATACCTAGACAAATTCCTAAAAATGGTATTTTATTTTCTCTAGCATATTTTATAGCCAGTATTTTTCCTTCTATTCCTCTATCTCCAAATCCACCAGGAACCAATATTCCTTGCATGTTTTCTAATAATTCATCTTTATTTTCTTCACTAATATCTTCTGAATTTATCCATTTTATATTTATCTTAGCTCCATTATATATTCCTGCATGCTTTAATGCCTCTGCTACTGATATATACGCATCTTGAAGTTCTACGTATTTACCTACTAAAGCTATGTTTGCATTTTTATTTAACTGTTTTTCTTTTTCAACAACAGCTTCCCACTCTGATAAATTTGATTCTTTTGTATTTAGTTTTAATTTATTAATTACTAATTCATCTAAACCTTCATTTTTTAACATTAACGGTACTTCATATAGTGTATCTGCATCTAAATTTTGTATTACACTACTCGATTTAACATCACAGAATAATGCTATTTTTGACTTAATATCTTCTGATAAGCATTTTTCTGTTCTGCATACTATAATGTCTGGTTGTATACCTATACTTCTAAGTTCTTTTACTGAATGTTGTGTTGGTTTAGTTTTTAATTCTCCTGATTTATTTAGATACGGAACTAAAGTAACATGTATATAAGCCACATTGTCTTCTCCTACGTCATGCTTTACTTGTCTTATCGCTTCTAAGAATGGTAGCGATTCTATATCTCCTACGGTTCCCCCTATTTCAGTTATAACTACATCAAATTTATATCCTTTTCCTACTCTATACACTCTATCTTTTATTGCATTTGTTATATGAGGTATAACCTGAATAGTTTGACCTAGGTAATTTCCTCTTCTTTCCTTATTTATTACAGACCAATATATTTTGCCTGTAGTTATACTTGAATTTTTCGATAAGTTTATGTCTACAAATCTTTCATAGTGTCCTAAATCTAAATCTGTTTCTGCTCCATCTTCTGTTACAAATACTTCTCCGTGTTGATAAGGCGACATTGTTCCTGGATCAATATTTATGTATGGATCAAATTTTTGAATAGTTACATTTAATCCTCTTGATTTTAATAACCTTCCTAAAGATGCAGCTGTTATTCCTTTCCCTAAAGATGATACAACTCCACCTGTTACAAATATATACTTAGTCAATGTATTGAACCTCCTGTAAAAATTTGATTAATATACCCCTATTTGAATTTTACGGCATATAAGAAATTATATTCTATTTAATATTACAACTGTCTATTTTTAATATTTTTTATATTGTTACAATATAAAGAAGTCTTTAAAAAAGACTTCTTTATAATAATGTATTATTAATACAAGTTTTTCTTATAGTGTATATATCTATCTTGTATTTCTTTCATTTTAGCATTCATTTCTAATTGTAAATTAGATGCAGTTTCATAATCTTCATTTTCTAAAGCTTCTTTTATTTGTGCAAATAGTGCTTTTTTAGTCATAGTATTTTTCATTAAATACTTTTTAAGTGATTCTATGTTATTCCAATGTAATTCATCTAATGCATCCATATTGTCTGGAGTATGATTTTTTTTACATTCTCTTATAATTTCTGTATTGTTTTCTATTATTCTATAAGTTAATTCTTTACACCATCTTTCTAGTATACCTACCTTGAAAGAATTTATTATCTTTTCCATAAATACATCACCTTGGCTTAATGATTCCAGCTTATGAGAATATAACTCTAAGTTTTTTATATTTTCATATACTGTTGCTGGTGGAGTAGAGTATCTTTTATTTCTTTCTTCTTCTGTATAATGTTCAAATACATCATTTTCATCTCTATATGCTCTATTTTTATCTAAGTATAATCCATCCTCTCCAACATCTTTTGATAATTCTTTTTCTAATTCTTTAATTGTCAGCTTACTTTTGGCTACTGCAGTTATTCCATGTAACATTACCTGATATAATCCAGCTAATACTAGATAAGTATTTGAAAGTGGATTTGGTGCTCTTAATTCAAATCTAGTTGCAAGAGGGTTATTCATATCCCTTATAAGTCCTATTAATATAGATCTATTTCTTGATGGCGTATTATAACTATGACCTAGTGATGTTACTATACAAACAGGTGCTTCAAATCCTGGCACCAATCTATTAAATGCATCATTTGAAGACGTTACTATTGGATTTAAAACTTCATAGTTTCTAAGCACTCCCATTAATGCTCCATATCCTATTTCACTCATATAATCTTTATCCATTACTTTAGGTGAAAATAAGTTTTGTATACTTCCATCTGCTAATTTAACACTTACACCAACATGAGTATGCTCACCATTTCCAGCTACTCCATAAAGTGGTTTTGCCTTAAAGTTTACCTTAAGTCCATGTAGTGCAAATATATCTTCTACAACCTCTCTTATAATTAATTCGTTATCTGCAGCTTGAATTGGATTAGAGAATTTCCAGTCAATTTCTAATTGTTCCATAGCATGTTTAATATTTCCATCTATACTTACTGAACTATTTATTCCACCGACTTCTTTATGACCCATCTCTGGTTCAACACCCATCATTTGCAGTACTCTTAATGTTTTTTCTAATGCAGTTCTTATAACTCCATGAGTTCTCTTCCAATATTGTTCTTTTAAACTTTGCGATACGTACAGTTTTTCATAATCAGCTTTATCTTCAGGAGTCTTTACCCATAGTTCTAATTCTGTTGCTGCGGTTAACATTATATTTTCTATATCTTCAACACTATTTATTCCTATATTATTTATCATATGAGGATATTCTTTAAATAGCTCAGTTATTGATTTTCTAAAGTTATTTACAGCCTTTTCTAATATACCTCTTGAACAAACTTTTTCTCCATTATGGAATAAGAATGCTGGCATTTTTAATGTACCTACAGGTAAACCTGTACTTTCATCTATATAATCATAGTTATAATCTATATACCAATTAACGTTACTATCAGGTAATAAATCTACCTTTGCATCATTTAAAGTTGCTATTTCATTAAGTTCAACACTTGAACCATCAGTTTGTATTCCATTTTTTAAAAAATTCTTTGGGTCATCTAAGAATATTTCTACAGGTATTTTTTCATCAGTTGCATTTCCTCCTATATCAACACCCATAAGAGATACAAATTTTATATTTTTATTTTCTAATAATATTTTTGCTATTTCTGATTCATTTAAATTATTTGGTTTTACTACATACAATAACTCTTTCATATTTTTCCTCCTAATAATATATTTTTTTATTATTAAATTCTTTACCATCAAAAATGGGGCTTAAAAATATATTAATATTATTATTAATACTATTTTTAAGCCCCATTGCTCATAAACAAAATACATCCTTGTATTTGTATGTATATTAAATTTTAAATTTATAACTTACGATAATAAATTCCGATATTTCTCTCATTGTTACTCTTTTTTCCATACTATATTTCCTAATTTTTGAGTAAGCTTCATCTTCAGTAAGATTTTCATTCACCATAAGTATTCCTTTTGCCTTATCGATTGCTTTTCGGTCTTCAAATTTTTGCTCTATTGCTTCTTTTTCTTTTTTAATTTTTCTAAATTCATTGCCTGTATATATGGCAATTTCTATAGTAGAAATTAAATGTTCTTTCTCTATCGGTTTAAATACACAACCTCTAGCTCCAACTATTTTTATTTTGTTTATTATATCTTTATTTACTTTTTGTACTAGGAAAACTATCGCTCCTGCTATATCCTCTTTACTTATAATTTGAGCTGCACTAATTCCATCTAATAAAGGCATTTCAATTTCCATTAAAACAATATCTGGGTTATGTTGCCTACAAACCTTTATGGCATCAAATCCATCATAAGCTTCAGCTACTACTTTATAACCAACACCCTCTATAGTTCGCCTTATTTCTTCTCTTATGCTAGCTTCATTGCCTGTAATAACCACTCTCAAAGTAATAACCACCTTTAAAAATAAATAAAAACTCTAAAAAATAGTCTACGCTATAAAATAGTAGCACTAATTCTAAAGAGCTTCATTGCTTCAATCTATATACACCCCATTGTGTATCTTTAATTTATTGTATTAATTTTTCCATAAAATGTCAACAATTTTGAATATTTTTTATATATTAAATTTTTTATTATTTTGAATATACTCCCTGAATTATATAGATAATATTATTCAATTTAATTAATTACAACAATCATTAAAATTAATAAAAGATATAATCATATTTTTTATAATTATATCTTTTTGAGTACTTATTTGTAATATATTATCTTATATATTTTTCAAGTATTTTATTTAAAAATATAGAGTTAACACAAAATATAATTCCATATCCAATTATTAAATAGAAAAATACAAT
>NZ_JBOFOR010000008.1:0-2986 GCF_051659545.1 Romboutsia sp.
CATTACCTTTGCTAGTATATAATACTACCATTCATATTCCTGAATTAGTCATAATCTATACCTCCTATTTTTATAATAGATTTATGCTTAATATTTTCTTATCCTTAAACATGAAGTATAATAAACCTATATAAACAACTTGAGGTGATACAAATGAAAAAGAAAGTAAAAGTAGTTGCTGCAATTATTGAAAATGAAAACGAAGAAATACTATGTGCTCTAAGGTCTCCACAAATGGCACTTCCTAACCTGTGGGAGTTTCCTGGTGGTAAAGTTGAAGCCGGTGAATCACTGCAAACTGCTATAGAACGTGAAATACAAGAAGAGTTAAAATGTGAAATTAAGGCTTTAGACGTGTTTAATGACAATACTCATGAGTATGAAACGTTTATCATAAATCTTATATGTATAAAATGTAAGCTAGTAAGGAATACCCCTATAGCTACAGAGCACTCTAAGCTACTTTGGCTTAAAAGAGAAAACTTAGATTCTCTAAAATGGGCTCCTGCTGATATACCTGCAGTTGAACAATTGTCAAATATCTAGCCTATTAAATAATACTCTTTACAAAAATACCCTGGGTCGTGAAATACGACACAGGGTATTAATCTTCTCCATTGGTTAAAGGTCCACTATCCCTAAAATTAGTATGAGTCTTTATAAATAAGCTGTATCTATCATACTCTACTCCCCACCATAAACCTTAACACTCTCTCTTGTAACATAATATGTTTCTCCAGTTCCAGTTCCTCCTTCTGCTTCAAATCCTGTCCTTATTATAAATCCATCATATCTTTCTTCCATTAAGCTATATTTTGTATTTTCATCCCATCCCAATTCATTTTTTATTTTCATTATAGCCATGTCCAATGTAAACACATTATTATCATATCCTCTATATTCTCCAAAATATCCATCAACTGATGATTCATATGTTTTAAATGTTTTTGTATCTACTAGTAATGACATATCCCCACCTACATCTCCATCAATATTTATACCAAATGAATAATAATTTCCACCTTTAAATTTTGTCTCACCTATATAAATTACATCTCTAAACTCATCTCCACATTGATTTATTATTGATTGTCTCGCTTTTTTAATTTTATCCTGTTTAGTTTCTTTTGTTTCTTGCTTTTGTTGTTGGGTCTCTTGCTCTATGTTTGAATTTTCAACTTTACCAACTTCTTTATCACTATTTTCTTTTTCTTCCTCTTTATTTAAATTTTCATCATTTAAGCTCAATTCATTGTTAATAGGATCATCCTCTTTTTTAACAATGACTAATTTATACTTAGACATATTTTCTATAAAATCTATAATATTAAATTCAGTAATCCAACCTATTCCTATACCTATAACTAAACAAATTGCCATCGGAGCTTTAGATTTTCTTTTATTTTTCTTACTTTGTTCTATTTTATATTGTGATTTTATTTCACTTTTATATCTATTATGTACTTTTTTTTCCATATCAGAACTTCTTTTATATCCCATTTTATCCCTCCAATTAACTATAGCAATTTCTTTATTCTTATACATCTGCTATCTAGTATTTACCTTCCTTCTGTTGAAGAACAGCTTTTCTGTCATCAGTTTTTAGTTCTCAATTATTGTCCAATGTAACAAATATACCAATCTCTATACAACTTTAATCCTCTTTTATATTGCTTTCTATTACGTTCTCTGGAGATGAATTTGTATTACTAAACATTCCCTTTAGTAGACTTTTACTACTTGATCCTATAAATACGCCTATAACAGTCAATAAGCAACAGATCACTAGTGTTTTTAAAACTTTTTTCATCATTGTCTCCCCTTATATATTCAATTTCGTAAATATTATACTACATTTATTTTAAGAAACGTGTTGTACTATGTCGTAATTCTAAATTTTATTATATTATCAAATTTTTGATAAGTGCCTATTAATTATAATTTATACATGAACTTAAAATACCCTGGGTCGTGAAATACGACCCAGGGTATTAATCTTCTCAAGAAATAAATTAAGACTTATATTTTATACCTTTTCCACAAACTCCCTATATATACTTACAGGAACTTCATGTTCTAGCTCTAACTTGATAGTAATAGGCTTCTCCCCTTCAAAGTCAACAGTATCCCCCTTACCAATATACACGTAAGGCTCAGACTTACCATCAAGCTCCCTATATTTTCTAACAAATAGATGTAAACTTACGCCCCTATCCTTGTTAAATATAATATTCTTACCTCTATCACTATCTTGCTTAGTAGCATTAGGACTTTGCCACTGGAAGTACCTTTCACTAATAAACTTGTCCTTATAATTAATCCTCTCATCTATACCCTCTTCCTTATGAAGATCTATAAACAAGAAATAATCATCTCCATTAGTTAAAAGTCCACTACCTCTAAAAGCAGTATGAGTCTTTCTGTGATTAGATAAATAAGCTGCATCTATCATATTGTACTGCTCATATAACTTAAAGAATGGCACACCATAATACTCTTCCTTAAACTCTTTTTCATATCTAAAAATACCATAATTAATTACATCTTCAAGATATTTTCTATAATCCTTATTTTCTAAAAGCTCTCTTAACTCCTTACTTTTACAAATGTATCCATTCTCATAATCCACTAACTTTAACTTACCATTCTTTTGAACTGAATCATAATAATCTTGATTTAAATACTCAAAGGCATGAATTACACTGTCCTCATCAACAGCTTTTATATATTTTAAAATGTCAGACTTAGCTTTTTCCAAAGTTATATTGTCATGCTTTAGTAAATATCTAAGTATAGCAAATTCATAAACTCTCTTTAATGGAATCTTGCTGCTTAACTCTTTCAAAGCACTCTCAAAGTTAGTATTGGTAAGTAAGTTTTTAAGATCATTATCTTTTTCAACATTAGCTACAAACCCTAGATAAGTCTTTTTATTATCTATAAACTTAATAGGATCAGGAGCACCTTCATATTTTATATAATCTAT
>NZ_JBOFOR010000009.1:0-8479 GCF_051659545.1 Romboutsia sp.
ACAGCAGTATGTAACAATGCAATGTTAGCAGGAATGGTTACAGTTATAGCTAATGGAAATGCAGGGCCAGATGAATCAACTGTTGGTATGCCAGGTGCTGCACCACTTCCAATATCTGTAGGTGCAAGCAGTGTTTCTATAAAACTAGATACTTTTGAAATTAAAATAGCAGAGCAAACACTACAAGGTAAATTAATGGCAAAAGATTTTAGTACTTCACTAGATACCTTGATGAATAAAGAACTTGAAATTGTTGATTGTGGATATGGATATGAAACAGACTATGAAGGAAAAGATTTAAGTGGAAAGATAGCATTAATAAGTCGTGGTGACTTATCTTTAACTGATAAAGTTGCCAATGCAAAAAAGGCTGGCGCATTAGGTGCGATATTATTTAATAATATAGATGGTGAGATACAATACTATTTAGGTGAAAGCGTAGATTTCATTCCAACACTAGCGGTATCAAAAGCAGTAGGTGATGAATTATTAAAATCAACAGGTCAAAAATTAATTTTAAATAAAAATGGTATTATAACTACAAACGGCGATGAACTAGCAGACTTTAGTTCTAGAGGTCCAAGTGATTCAGAAGATATAAAACCAGATATAGTAGCACCCGGTGTATCTATATTATCCACTTACCCAGAATTTATGAATCACAAAGAAGAAGGTGAAGATTATAAAATAGCTTATACTAGAATGAGTGGTACTTCAATGGCAAGTCCACAAATAGCAGGTATAGCAGCTCTTATAGAACAAGAAGGTAAGGATAACGGTGTAGAATATTCTGCCTTTGATGTAAAGACAAAAATAATGAACAGTGGAGAACAAATGGCTAAATCTTATTCAGTAAATGAGATAGGACCAGGAAGGGTAGATGCATACGATGCTGTTCACTCTCAGATATCAATTCAAGTATTAGACAAAGACTTATCCTTAGACGATTATGGTAATGAAGTAACAGTAGATGATATTACAGGTTCTTTATCTTATAAATATATAATTCAAGATGAAACTAAAAGTGAAACGAGCAAAGCAATAGATATGGTAGTTAAAAATAAATCAGAACAAGCTAAGAATTTTACAATCGAAGTAGAATACTTAGGTACAGAACATGGTGGTAAAGATGCAAATACAAATAATGTGAAAATTGAATTACCACAAAGTATAAATGTAGCAGCAAATAGTCAAGAAAAATTATCACCTAAAATAGTTATACCAAAAAGTGCAGATCTTGGATTATATCAAGGAGTTATCCATATAAAAGATGGAGAAGATGACTACAGAATACCATTTAGTGCAAGACATACAAAGAAAGGCTTCAACTCAGAAATGAATAGAGTAAGTGTTTCAAGTGAAATTGAATTAACAGGAACACAATCTCAAGGTGTTCACGCAGCTATAGACATAATGTCTCCAATTGAAAGAATAGATATATTATTTAAAGATTTTGATAGTGATAAAATAATGGGATATGGTGGAAGTATAACTACAACAGGAGTAAGACCAGGTAAATATAGTGTTAAATATATAGTAGGTTCAAGACCAGGATATTATCCAGTGGATATAAATGGGAATATAAATTACGTACCAGATATGTTAACTGAAGGTAAATACAAATTAGTGCTACAAGCTATAAATAAAGATGGAAGTATTATAACTAATGAACATCCATTACTTGTAGATAATGAAGCACCTAAAATAACAAATGTAAATCACCCAGAAGGTGTATATGAACTAAGTGAAAAAAATATGACAGTAGAAAAAGATGCTAATGGAAATGATTTAAAAGCCTTTTGGATAAAAGGAAATATTAAAGACAATAGTGTAGACCTACTTAATAGTATGAATGTAGATACTAGTATTAAAGATATAATGGCAGTTTACGCAGATAAGGTAGGTATAGTAGAAGAAAATGGGGACTTTAGAATACCAGTAACTCAAGAAGATTTAATAGCATCAGGAAGACCTCTATATGGTGGAAAGTTAATGGGATTTGACCAAGCATTTTCTTATACAGCAAATCAAGATAACAACTATACATTCATTAATGAAAATGAACACTATGTGAGCACAACTTCTAAACAAGCTCAAGTTGAAAAAGGGCAAAGTATGACAGTAATATTAAATACTCAAAATATAAATAATGCAAGTAGTTTATTACTACCACTTCAATTCGATAAGGGATTTGAAGTAAAGAAAGTAAAGCTTACTAAAGAAGCTGAAAAATTAATAAAAGATAATAAATATAAATCTAAAATATCTTATAATGTAAGAGATGCCTTTACTAACCTTGTAGCTGATGTTAAAGTTGATATACTTGATGCAAATGGAAAACCAGTAAACATAAATCTTGATATACCACTTGTAGAGGTTGAAATGAAGTTAGTAAATGATACTAAATTTGTAATGTATGAAGCAAGACTTGAATGTGTACAGCCAGAAATAAAAGATAAAGCTGGAAATCTAGTAGAACTTACAAATACAATAATGAGAATGTATGACCACGTACAAGTAATACCACAAGCTTCGTCAATGCTTATTCAAGGAAATATTCCAGAAGGAATTGCATGGAGTGTAATGAATGATGACTTTAAACTTGAAGACTTAAATAAGCACTATTGGGTAGAAGATGCTAAAGGAAAGAAAATCAACTTAGATTACTATGAATATTTTGAATCTTTCTCATCTACAAATTTACCAATATCAAAGGATAAGTTTAGAGTTGTACTTGATTTACCAGGTCACTTTATAAGAAAAGGTACATTTAGTCCATATAAAATATACAATGGAAAACTTATAAGTAGATACCTAGATATGTCAGGAGCAGAAGTAGGCTCTGACATACTAGCAGGAGAAACTAATAAAGATGGTGCTATAGATATAGTAGATGCTATGAATGTAGCTAAATCTTACAATAAACCTGTAACTACTGAAGCTATGAAAAATCTAGATTTCAACTTTGATAAAAAAGTTGATAGAACAGATATGGAATATATAGTTAACAACTTTGGAGCTACTAACCTTCAGTTAGATAACTATAAAGAACCAGAATTACAGAAAGACGGAAAAACACTAGAGGATGTATTAAAAGAAATAGGATACAACTAAAAATTATTTTATTATAGTCAAAGAGAGGGGCAATTACCCCTCTCTTTGCATTCTAGTTAACCTATAACTAAATCGTGAGTTGTACAAAAGTTGATGAGTTTTGTCAATCTTACACTAATCATCTATTGTAAGGTTATTGCTACTTATTAATTGGCAAACTATATAGTATAGTTACATTTTATGTTATACCTAAAAAATTATTGGGTATAAATACAAATAACAGCTATATTAAAAATAGGAGAAATTATTTATGAACATAAAAAGCAACAAAATAATAAATGAATACAAAAACTATCTAATAAAAAACAAACCCAACACAACCCATATTAACAATAACATAAAAACTGCTAATGATATAATTGAGCTTAAAAAAGAAGTACAGCTAGAACTACAAAAACTAGAAGACTTAAGCAAAGAATACAAGTTATATGACAAAAATTATGAAGACTTTAGAATATCCATGGGTAAACTTGCAATAGGTATAAACAAATCCTTTAAACTAAATCTAACTAATAGAGATAAAACAGAACTAACTAATGAATTTATTAGAATTAACGAAAAGTTTGAGGACTTATTCCAAAAAAATATAATGAAAGATGCCTATACTTGGAAATAACAAAAGTACTTTTATTACACACCTATTAATATTAACATCTAATCTTAAAATATACGATATATAATGTTATTATAATTATCATATAAAGCGAAACACCTAAACATGAGTGGTAGTATAAAACCTAAAAAAGATTATAGTCTAATAATAGATAATATGAAAGGTAAAAAATATATGAGATATGAAGGGGACGTATATAGACCACCAAGTGAAGCAAATAGTCTAATTATACAATTAACAATAGGATGTGCAAGAAACACATGCACATTCTGTTCCATGTACAAAGATAAAAATTTCAGAGTGAGAAATTTAGAAGAGGTAATAGAAGATTTCAAAATTGCTAGAAAGTATTATCCTAATGGAGTAAAACGTATATTTTTAGCTGATGGAGATGCGTTAATAGTAAATACTAAAGACTTATTATACCTACTAAAAAAAATAAAACAAATATTTCCAGAAGCTGAACGTATTTCAACTTATGCAGCTCCAAAAGATATATTATCTAAAACAGAAGAAGAACTAAAACAACTAAAAGAAGCTGGTCTAGATATGCTTTATGTAGGTCTTGAATCAGGTGATGACACTATTTTAAGAGATGTGAAAAAAGGTGTAACGACAGAGGAAATGATAGAAGCAGGTTTAAAAGTAAAAAATGCTAAAATGACTTTATCCATGACTTTGATTTCTGGATTAGGTGGAAAAAAGAGATTAAAAGAACATGCACTAAATTCAGCGAAAGTAGTAAGTATTATAAAACCTGACTATGTTGGTTTATTAACTTTAATAGTTGAAAAAGGTGTTCCTCTGTATGATGAAGTGAAATCTGGCAAACTAGAACTTCTAACACCTACTGATGTACTTGAAGAAATGAAGATATTCCTAAAAAATGTAGACAGTGAAGGAACCATATTTAGAAGCAATCATGCATCTAACTATATATCTTTAGCTGGAACTTTAAATAAAGATAAAAATAAGTTGTTACAAGATATTCAAAGAGCTGAAGAATATAGTAGATTTAAGAGAGAAGAATTTAGAGGCTTGTAGAAGTATAACTTAATGGTTATTAATTAAAATACTCTAAAGCAGCTAATTGGAAATAAAGTAATGTAAGTAAATATATTAAAAAAGGTATTATTTCCTGTGGAGATAATACCTTTTTAGATAACCTATATTTAGTACATAAACTTTAGTTCCATCGTGATATAATATCGCCATTAGAATCTTTAAACTTATCTGTCAATATATTAATTAAATCAATAATAACAAATATAAAAACAACAAAAGTTGTTATTCCAAAAGTTAGAAATCCAGCTAATGTTAGACAGAGATACAATATACCTCTACTATTATTTCCTACATAAAAATGATGTGCTCCAAAACCACCCAAGAAGAACCAAAGCAACAATAAAACTAACTTTGTTTTCTCAGAAGTAAAATTAGGGAAAAATTTCTTTAAGTCTTTTCCACAATTTAAACATACATCTTGATTAGCAGATTTTCTCATTGTACCACAATGATCGCAGTAGACATTACCATTTCCTTTTTTTACCCCACAATGTATACAAAAAGTAGCATTTTCATTTAAATAATTTTCTCCACACTCTTTACAGTACATTCAATCTCTCCCTTAATTAATAATAAATAGCCTTTTATTATACTATGATATTCATTAAATAAGATGAATATTACATATGTTATTCACCCAACATAGATCCAAATCCACCTAGATTAGACTTATAGATAAACTCAGTTTTACGACAGTTTGGACATACATAGACATCAAAGACTAAGTGATCTTCTACATCAAACATCATACTAAAAAAACCACGATTGTTGTCTTGGCTATCAAATCTATATTCTTTTGAAAATTTTAGTTCTGTTTCACATCTTAAGCAGTTCATTACATTCCCCCCTGAAATTTCTAATTTAAGGATATTATAGCATTTAAAAAAATAGAAAAAGTAACTAATAAATTACAAATAAAATAAATGATAATTCTTAAATTTAATAATAATAATACCACATTAGGATAGAATAAACGTGAAATGAAATTATTACAAAAGGAGTAGAACAAAATGAAAAAAGTTACTAGTTTATTTTTATCACTAATAATTGCAACAACAATAATCTTTACAACAACAAGTTACGCTTACAAAAACGAACAAAAGTGCATAATTAAAATAGCACAGGAAGATGGTAGATTTACAACTTTACTAACAGCATTAGATTCAGCAGGATTAACAGAAACACTTAAAGGTAATGGACCATTTACAGTTTTTGCTCCAACAGATGAAGCATTTAAAAAGCTTCCTGCTGGTACAGTAGAAAATCTTTTAAAACCTGAAAACAAAGCTACATTAACAGATATATTATTATATCATGTTGCAAAAGATAAGCTGACTGCTAAAGATGTAGTTGCATTAAATGGTAAGGAAATAGAAATGGCAAATGGTAAAAAAGCTAAAATAGAAGTTAAAAATGGTGAAGTATTTATAGATGGTGCAAAAATAGTTGTCACTGACATTACAGGGAAAAATGGAATAATACATGTAATTGATACTGTTATAATACCTAAATAGTATTATTAATCAAAACTAATATAAAGTATACTATCAAATAATTTATAAGATGATCTCTATATTGATTAGGGATCATCTTATTAAATTTCACTAGATATCATACAAAGTGCAAAGATTAGCAACATAATATTCAATAATTTTAGTTATTACGCAATTGAATTGTAAAAAACACAAAATCACCAAAAAATTTAATTTATACTTTTAAAAGAACCAAATATTTCACAAAACATATAATATAGTACCATTATCATAATATGGAAATATAAGCAAGTGTGATTATCCAGAACTTTAGCATTTTAGGAGGATGATTAGAATTTTAATTAAGATTAATAATTTAATTGAAGATATATATAAGCCTTATAAATTTAATATAAACACAAGAGACACTGAAGCAAATCAATTAAGGAAAGTTGCATGTATACTTGATGAATTTAGTTATCAATGCTTTAAGTATGAATGCAATTTAATAGACATAACACCTGAAAATTGGAAGAAAGTCATTTTGGAAAAAGAGCCTGAAATATTATTAGTAGAGTCTTATTGGTTTGGCAACAATGGAGCCTGGAAACACCCCGACAGTGAACATTTGAGTCAGCTAGTACAATTAGTTAAATTTTGTAAAGCAAAGAACATTCCAACAGTATTTTGGAATAAAGAAGATCCATATAGCTTTAATGGATTTTTAAATATGGCTAGAAATTTTGATATAGTTTACACTACGGCGATAGAGTGTGTAAACAAATATAAAGAAATATTAGGTCATAATAATGTGTATCTTCTTCCTTTTGCTGCACAAACGGCTATTCATAATCCTATTGAAATTTATAATAGTAGGAAAAATAGCATATGTTTTGCTGGATCTTACTATAGAAAAAAATTTCCTAAAAGAGAAAGCGAATTTATGCTTATTGCTGATATTGCTAAGAAATATGGTCTTGAAATTTATGATAGACACTATGGTAAAAATAATGATGACGTTACATTTCCTGATAAATACAAGGAAAATATATGTGGAAATCTCAAAGTAGAAGAAGTTGAAAAAGCATACAAAGGATATAAATATGGTATAAATTTAAATTCTATAAATGATTCTTATACAATGTTTGCAAGAAGGGTACTAGAATTAATGGCATCAAATACATTAGTAATAAGCTCATACTCAAAAGGCATGGTAGAGTTTTTTGGTGATTTGACTATACATGATGAAAATAAATTTGACCTTGAAGAAAATATTAAAAAATTTATGAATGATGAGTTAACATATAAAAAGTATAGGTTATTAGCATTAAGAAAGGTATTAGAAAACCATACTTATAAAGATAGGTTTAATGATATTATCAAAAAAGCTATTAATGTAAATAGTACTAGTAAATGGCCTAGTGTAGCAGTAATAGCATTTGAAGACAAGAAAGATGAAATTAAATTAATTCACAATCAATTTAACAAACAAAATTATAAAAACAAAAAGTTGTATATATTTTCATCATTTGAAAGTTTGTGTAATGATAGTAATATTATATATAATAATAATGAAATATGTGATAAGACTGTATTAGATATTATTAAAGAAGAATATATAAGTTTTTTTCATAGGGATGATTTCTATGGAGCAAACTATTTAACAGATTTAATGTGTGGAACTTTATATGCACCCCAATGTGATGCTATTGGAAAATCCTCATATTACTATAAAGATCCTAATTTAGTATTAATGATAAATGAAGGTGAATATAGACATATTAGATCTCTGATGTACAGAAATTCAATAATTAAAACAAAAAAAATTAGCAATTATAAACTAAAGAATTTATCAAAAACATTACACAATAAGAGTATAAAAGAAAGTAAAATGATTTCTATAGATTGTTTTAATTATATATACAATGGCAACTTATACGCTAAGGATTTAGACAATAAATATGTTTTAGATATAGATGATATAAATATAGGAAAAAATATTGATGAAATAGAAAATAAATATTTTAAAAAAAATAAAATGAGTGAATTTACAAATATGCATGAGATAGATTTTAAAAAACTAATATCTGGAAATATTAATCAAGTAGAACTAGAAGTTATAGATGACAGTTTATTGATAGATAGTAAAATGATATCTACACATCAATATATATTTTATAATATTAAACCGAATAATTTTGAAAAAGTTCAAGAA
>NZ_JBOFOR010000010.1:0-3848 GCF_051659545.1 Romboutsia sp.
AATTTTGTTCTGTCATTTTTTATCATCCTTTATTTTAATTTTATGATTATGCAAATATAAAAAATTATATTTATTACAGTTTTAAAATGATCGTAATTTACTTAAGCGTAAAAAAGCTACAATCTTATTGATTTTATAACTTTATTGTAAAACTGTCAATATATAAACAACTAAATTATATATAACAATCTTTGGGTTTATGTTGAAATAACTTGAATTTAGAATTTTGTGTCGTTTTGTGTAGATTCCGATATAATAATAATAGGTTACTCAAATTAGCTATGACAAGTATCCTAACAATAAATCTATATAAAAAGAGGTTGTTCTATGTCTAAAATTACTAATTATGAGGTTCAATTTATTGAGGCTGATTGGCATAATTTAAAATGTTCAAATAAAAAAAATTGTAATCGCTATAAATGTAATTGTAATTGTAAATCACAATTACCTAAAAATGTAATCTTAACATATGTATATAAGGAACAAATATATTATATAAGATGTTTAGAGTCTACTATTTTTAATTTCTTCCCTTCTTTTATGGGTAATGGTTCAACTTATTTAATGCATAATGATAAAACATATATTTCATCTTCATTCCTAGCTGCTCCAATTTTATCATATAACAAATTAGGAGAAGTTCCTGTAATCTATCCAGAATATTCTAGTACTGATGTTGGAAAAGGTAAAAAGTGGCCTGCTAAGGTATTTTCTCCATTTGTTGATACTACAGCTTGGCCAACTTATAGTATCGTTGATGATTTTAAAAATCTAAACGTTCCCTATTTTAATCTAGGGTTTATTGTTACAAAATCATATAATGTATGTCAGCCATCATGGGCAACATATTATCCTGCTGAATCAGGTCCTATGAATGATCAAATAAAAGAAATCCGTTCACTTGGTGGTGATGTTTGTGTTTCATTTGGTGGAGCTGCTGGTATGCCTATTCATATAAATTGCCCTGATGCAAATTCTTTATTTAATCAATATAAATTATTCTGTGATGCATATGGATTAACTAGGATAGATTTTGATTTAGAAGGAACTTGGATTAGTCCTGCTTATGCTACACAAAACACTAATAACTCTAATGCTTTAAAAATGTTACAAGATTATTATATTTCTAAAGGTTCATCAATAGATATATGGTTTACTCTTCCTATACTTCCTCAAGGTCTTACTGATGATGGTATAAATATTCTTAAAAAAGCTATTTCTGCCGGTGTTAATATATCTGGCGTTAATGCTATGACTATGGATTATGGAGATAGTGCTGCTCCTAATCCAGCTGGTAAAATGGGTAGTTATGGTATACAGGCTATTACTTCATTATATAATCAGTTAAATACTTTATATAATGGTAGTAAAACACCTCAACAATTGTGGTCAATGATTGGAACTACACCTATGTTAGGTGTAAATGATGTAATTACTGAAATATTTGGACTTGCTGATGCTACTCAAACTTTAAATTTTGCTAAGCAAAATAGCATAGGTATGATTAGTATGTGGTCTGCTAATAGAGACTTATCTGGTTCTAGTGCTACTGGTATTCCTCAGCAACCAAATGATTTTACAAAAATATTTAATGCTTATAATTAGATTTAGTTAATAATACCATAGTTGTTATATTTTTATTTTAACAACTATGGTATTTTTTTAGTTACTGTTTCTTTAACATATATTCTCATTGTTTGTTTTTGTATACTTTTTAATTGATAAAAATAATCATTTACAAATTAAGTTTATTTGGTATAATGAGAATAGATGTCAGTTGGGAGTGATTAAATGGAAATATTAGAAATTATAATACACGCTTCACAAGAAGCATTTTTACATGTAGGAGTAAGTTTAGCGCTAGTAATACTAGCCTTTGGATATATAGATTATAAAACTAAAGGAAGATTAGTAAATTTACTAGAAATAAATCCTATGCTACAACCAATAATAGGTTCAATACTTGGAATAATACCAGGTTGTGGAGGTACTATACTTCTTATACCTCTTTATACCAAAAACAAAGTACGTTTCGGAACGTTGATATCCTCTTTAATAGCTAGTATGGGAGATGCAGCCTTTATATTAATGGCAGTAGATATACAAAAATACATTTTAGTAAGTATAATAAGCTTTATTACAGCTATAATAACAGGATATATTGTAGATGGTTTAAAACTAGATAAGGTCTTAAAGTTAAGAGAAAAAGCTGAACAAAAATGTAATTGTAATAACTATGAAGAAACTAACCTAGAAAAGTATATAGACGAAAAATATAAAGGGTCTACACATATAGGTCATATAGAAAATGATGAAGTTGACCATATACTACACCATAGCAATAAAAAGAAAGTAAGTGATTCAGTATATAAATTCACTCATTCAATGGGATATAAGTTATTTTATTTATTAATAATTGTAGGATTAGTATTTACAATATTAACTAATGATGGTGGTTTAGTTCATTCTCATGATCATCATGAGGGTATATCTTTCGAGATGATAATATCTATAATTGGAGTTGGGTTATCTGCTATTTATATGATTATTTCTAAAAAAAGTATTGAAAATAGTACTCATGAAATAGTAGAAAGTAAATATCTATCTTTTAAAGAAATGATTATACACTCAGCTTGTGAGTCAGCCTTTGTAATAACATGGATATTTGTAGGATATGTGGTATATGAAGTAGGGGTTTTACTAATAGGTGGACAAGAAGTTGTAAATGTACTTTTATTAGCTAGTGGTGTTATTTCAATATTTATAGGTGCACTTCTAGGTATAATACCTGGATGTGGAATTCAAATAATGTTTATATCTTTATATTCAAATGGAGCAATCCCCTTTGCAGCATTAATTTCCAATTCAATTTCACAAGATGGAGATGCCTTATTCCCTCTTATAGCCTTGGATAAAAAGTCGGCTTTCTGGGCAACTGTATTAACAACAATACCAGCAATACTTATTGGTTTAATAGTTTATTATTAATTTTTTCACTTTAGGGATATAATATGTAATTGAAGAAATTGGTGTAATAAAAATATATTAGTAAAAAGCTCCTTTTGCTTTATTTGCAAAAAGAGCTTTTTATTTAGCAACATATCCAATGTTCTTTAAATTATATGCAATAAGGTCTACCTCTGATTGTAAACGAGGAGAATAAATTACATCTCCAGGACAAATATTCATTTTCTCTATGGCACGAAGTGTACCGGTTGCTACCATTGTCTATTTATTCTTAGATGTATTAATAATATTAATTGCTAATCCATTTTTTATTATTTCTACTAATTCATTTTCTACTTCCTCATAGTCTCTAAACTCATCCCCTAATAAAATATCCATCCTGTTCTTCCAATAAGATGAGGTAAAAGAAAACTGGTAGGACATTATTAGATTATCTATATAATAATGTAGTATTCCATCTTTCAAATATTCCCCTATTATTCCATCCTCTTTACCTTTTTTAACAAGGTTTATGTATAATTTTTTCGTAATACTTTCTATACTATAAGATAATCTTCTTGCTAGTTTTTCTGTTTGGTAACTTGCTAAGTCAATGTATATCTGATTTAAATTTGGGTATTTTATTGCATATTCTCTAGTTTTTTTTAGCAATGCCCTCAAGTATTCAAAAAAGTCATATTCTTCTACACTTAATCTATCAATAACTTGAAAAATCAAATCTATACCTCTTTGTAAAACTTCTAGATATAAATCTTCCTTAGATTCAAAATAGCTATACATTGACCCTATACTTATACCTGCATTCTTTGATATTTTATTTATATTTGCTCCTATAAATCCTTTTTGTGCAAATTCTTTTTCTGCTTCTTCAAGTATTCTAT
>NZ_JBOFOR010000011.1:0-1866 GCF_051659545.1 Romboutsia sp.
GAAAAAAACATACTTACAATAGAAGACCCTGTTGAATATGAATTACAAGGGGTAAATCAATCTCAAATAAATTACAAAGCAGGCTTAGATTTTGCAAGTGCACTAAGATCTTTTTTAAGACAGGATCCAGATATAATAATGGTAGGAGAGATTAGAGATCACGATACAGCAGAGATTGCAATAAGAGCTTCTCTTACAGGTCATTTAGTATTAAGCACCCTACATGCTAATACTGCAGTAGGTGCAATATCAAGGCTTTCAGATATGAATATAGATAGTTTCTTGATAACATCATCTTTAGTTGGAGTTGTTGCACAAAGGCTAGTTAGAAAAATATGCCCATTCTGTAAACATGAGTATGAAGCGAGCATCGGTGACAAAAAGGCTTTAGACTATGATATGGATAAAAGTTTAACTTTATATAGGGGCAGTGGATGTGATAAGTGCAATAATACAGGCTATAAGGGTAGACTAGGGTTATATGAAATGATACAAATAACGAAATCAATAAGGGATTTAATAGACCAAGGAGTAAAAGAAGATATAATCTTGGCTAAGGCTAACGAATTAGGAATGAAAACTATGAGGCAAGATGCTGCAATCAAGGTTCTAGAAGGACAGACTACAGTAGAAGAAATGATAAGAGCAACATTTATAAGCGATTAAAGGGATGATAGAATATGAGCAAATATAATTATACTGGAATAATGCTGAATGGTTCAAAAGCAAAAGGAATTGTTGAAGCAAAAAGTTTAAGTGATGCAAGAACTCAATTAAAGGCAAAGAAAATTAGAATAGTAGACTTAAAAGAAAAAAACGAACAATCTTTATTTGGAAACAGAAACAAAAGAAAGAAGTTAAAAGCGGATTCAATAAGTCATTTTTGTAGGCAATTTGCCATAATTATATCTTCTGGTATAAATAGTCTAATAGGTTTGGAAACCTTAGCAAAAAGAACTGAAAATAAATTACTATCATCTGAAATTAATAGAATAGTAGATTTAGTAAGAAAAGGTTCTACCATTGCAGATGCAATGTTAGATAAAAGTTCAAAATTCCCAAGATTACTAGGTGCAATGGTAGCTACTGGAGAAGAAACGGGAACCTTAGAATCAGTTTTAAAAAGTATGGCAGTTTTCTACGAAAGAGAACATAGAATAAATCAAAAAATTAAAAATGCTTCAACTTACCCAGCTATTGTAGGAATTTTATCTTTGGTTATGCTATTTATATTTACCAGCTTTATAATACCTCAAATGATGAAATCCATATTAGAAATAGGAGCAGAGTTACCTCTATCAACTAAAATTATCATGGCACTTGGTGGATTTATGGGTAAATGGTGGTGGTTAGTCTTAATTTTAATCGGAGTAGGAATTTATGTATTATTACAATATATAAAAACACCATTAGGAAGAGCTCACAAAGATAGAGTTATAAACAAAATACCTTTGTTAGGTAAAGGAATAAGTAGTATAGTTGCAATGAGATTTTCAAGGTCATTGTATTTATTTGTAGCAACAGGATATCCATTATTACAAGGATTAGACCATATAAAAGCCACACTTAATAATTCTATTGCAGAAAAAGCTGTAGCAGAAGCTAAAGAAGGTTTAATAAGAGGGGAAACACTAGCTGAGAATCTAGAAAAACATAATTATTTTGATTCAGTGCTTATACAGATGATAGCAATAGGTGAACAAACAGGTCAACTAGAAACAATAAGTAGCCAAATGGCAGAGTTCTATGAACACGAATCAGATATATATTTAACTAGATTAGTTTCTATGATAGAACCAATAATGATTATAATAGTAGGAATAATGGTTGCAATATTAGTTATATCAGTATTTTTACCAATGTTAA
>NZ_JBOFOR010000012.1:0-3065 GCF_051659545.1 Romboutsia sp.
TTGTTACAAATGTAGGTTTCCCAATTGCTCTATCTATGTATCTCTTAGTTAGAATTGAAGGTAAACTTACTGGTTTAACAGATAGTATTAATGAGTTGTCTAAAAACATCACGAGCTTAAGATAATAAAGCTCAAAAAATGAACTCTAAAATTAGAGTTCATTTTTTTATTCTTACGTTACTTTACACTTGAATCTAAGTAAATAAAAAAAGCTACACATCCATAATTAGGTGCGTAACTTCTCTATTTCAAAAATCTAGATTTTTAAGTATCTAAATCACTATGATACTTTCTGAACTAATATCTGTCAATAAGAAGCATTAAAAACTTTTCTTATTCCTATTTATAATTGCCCTCACATAGCTTTCAGACATATTGTATTTGAATGCTAATTCTTTATGATTAAATCCATTATACTCAGCTATGATTTCTCTGTCTCTAGCTTCTTTGTATATCATTTTTTCAGTAGGAAAGTACACTGATGTCCCCCCAAATTCTTCAAATAGCACCTTAGTTATGTCTATCCCAATTTTAATTGCTATATTTTCAAATTGTGGAGGTAGGTCACTTATTTTTAAATCCATAAAATATCCTCCTATAAAGTTCTAATTTGATTTTCTTTATATGAATATTCTACAAACATTATCTATTTCCTACTAATTTTACTTCATTAAATTTTTATTATATTTTGCTACCAACTAAGATTTAATTCATCACATCGTGTATCATCTTCTATAAAACAATTGCTACAATCTGCTTCTTCTGCGAATTCTCTAAGAATATCGTATACTTTATTTTCCAAATCATCAATTTCTATATATGGAACATAGAATATATATTCTCCAGATTTAATACTATCTTCTTCTAGCCTATAATTAATCCTTAAATATTGCTCTATTATACTTCTAACCTTACCTTTTCCTCTTACAAACTTATTATTATTTTCTACCCTAATCCACATTCTAATTTTAGCTATATTTTGTTTATCTAAACATTGGTTTTCTATCAAAAAATCACCCTCTTTATATAACTCTCTTTTTATTTTTTATATTTTTCAAAATCTATAACCTCAGCTAATACCTTCTTTTCTTCTTTTACTGGTACTTCCTTAGCTATTCTTTTTTCTAATCTTTCCATAAATGCAGATTTAGCCTTAGCCATCATTTTTTCATCTACAACAACTCTTTCTAAACTCTGCTTGTCCAAATAAGTATGAACTCCCTCTCCATCCATATCAGGTAATGCATACTCTACATAATCTAACCATATTTCTTCATTACATAACTTTCTGTTATAACACTTAAAGTAATACGTTATACTCCCACTAATCTTTAACCAAAGCTTCTTCTCATCCATTGTCTATTCCTCCTATATAAAGACCCATTTCAGGCAACACTATTAATAAACACACAGTACCACATATTTATAAAGAGCATTTCGTGATACCACTCTTGCCCTTATTTAATATTCCAATATCTCTTTACTGTTGCAATGCCTATTTGTAATTTTTTTGCAACTTCACTTTGACTTAAACTCTGCTTCTTTAAATATTTAATACTTTCTATTCTATCTTCTTTATCCTGCTGTCTCTTTGTTAATCCATTTTCATTTCTTGGTGTTCTTTTTTCATTGTTCCTTCTATACTTTTCTTGAGTACCAATAATAGTTTTCATATGTTTCTGTTCACTACTACTTATCTCTAATCTATCAATTAAACGGTGGACACCGAAGTACGTGTTATTTTCGGCCACTTGATAAAATCGCAAATTATATAAGTACTTATGATTACTAGTTATGACTATGCTTAAAGCATTGCTATTACTAGCTTATAATTACATAATCAAATCTTTAAAGTTATGATTATATTATACTTCAAAGTTTAATAATAAAAAATAATTTAACATAGCAATCGTGGAACATCCAATTTTGACTTAGATGAAATATAATTATATTAATAAAAGTGTTAAGGGAGTATAAGTCGATGAAATATAAGGTAGCTATCTTAAAAAGTATTGAATTTATAGAAAAGAACTTGAAAAATAAATTATCATTAAAAAGTATATCTAGCTATGTAGGGTATTCTGAGTATCATTTTTCAAGGATTTTCAAATCTGAAATGAACATATCTGTCATGGACTATGTTCAAGAGAGAAGACTATTGATTGCTTCAAAGGAAATATTTGATGGGCGAAAAATAGTGGATGTATCATATGATTATCAATATGATACTCATAGTGGTTTTTCAAAAGCATTTAAAAAGAAATTCGGATTTACTCCAACCCAACACTTAATTTATGCAATAAAAATATTAGAAAATATAAAAAATGAGAATAGAGAGGTTTTAATTATGAAAAAAGAAAATAATCAAGGTATATTTATAGAACCATCTGTTGAATTTGCAAGTGTAGAAGAATTATATAATCAATTAATTTTAAATATAAAATATAAATATAACAGTTCAGACTTAGAAGAAATAGAAAAGGCTTATTTATTGTCTTGTGAAGCCCATAAAGACCAATATCGTAAATCAGGTGAGCCTTACGTAATACATCCTCTAAATATAGCTTTAATATTATCTCAAATAGATGTTGATAAAGAATCTATAATAGTTGGATTACTTTATGATATTATAACAAAAAATACTCCTATTACATTAGAAGTTGTTGAGTCTAAATTCTCAAGAGAAATTTCTACATTACTAAATGACGTAACTAATTTTAAATCAGCAGACTTAAGAAAAGTAGTTGAAGAAGACTGCGACATAGATGGTAGAGTATTTATTATTCAACTTGCATCTAGACTCCATAACATGAGAACTATAAAACATATGAATCCAGACGTTTATAAGGAAAAAGCAGAAGAGACAATAGAAATTTTTTCACCTATAGCGACTAAATTAAACCTTATAAAATTAAAAATGGAATTAGATGATTTATCAATTAAGTATTTAATTGACTAAAATTACTGAAGTAGTTTTTGAAAAATAAAAAACACGTGTGAATCGGTCATACCAATGGTTTCAAATTCAAGTGGCCGATTTTTACACGTATGTCGTCCTCCCCCCA
>NZ_JBOFOR010000013.1:0-3177 GCF_051659545.1 Romboutsia sp.
AAAATAGGCAACAGTAGGCAAACTATTGAAAGCCAACCTAAAATTTCGTATCATTATCTTAAGAAACCAAGAAGGAGTGATAAAGATGTTAAAAAACAAATCTAATCAACACCCATTAGGATATAGTGAACAATCCTACCATGGGCAAGCTATAAATTATTCAAAGGACAATAAAAAAGGATTAACAGAAAATGAAAAAATGAGTTTAAACTTATTAGCATTCATAGATAGTATAGGACATATGGGCATTGATACAGGAGATTTATTTTCACAATATAAAAAAATAATAGAAGTAATAAAACCTAAATATATATATACCTTAAAGCACCTAATAAGAAATACTCCAAATACATTAGATAATAGTATATCAATAGATCAAATAAATCTTATGGCAAAAACAGAAGAGCTTGAAATACTAGCTGCTAAAGGTATTAACACCATAGAAGGAGTAGAATATTTTGAACTCTTGCCAGAAGAAAAAGAAAACCTAGAACAAAGTAAATACTTAATCCAAAGCTTAATAGACATAAAAAATATTTTAGAATCCTTAAACCTAGATACCAGTGAATTTGAAGAGTTAGTAAGAAAGTTTTGTGAAGAACTAGACTCTATAAAAGAACAAATAGAATACCTAGCAATAAGACATTTTACTTATTTAATAGAAAATGGATACCATCAACTAGCATCAGCATTATTAATAGGAGCTCAATTCTTAAAGGAGGTAAGTTTATATCTAGAAATAGAACTAGCATCTTATTTAATGATAGAAGAATTTGAAATGAGAGAATATCAACCAGAAGTCTTATGTTCACTATATTATGGTTTTACCTTTGAGGATTTAAAGGAAGAGTTAAATACATCTATAGATTCAAGAGTAGCAGATTTAATACTACTATAAAGGAGGTAGAAGATGAAGATACCTTATTGGAGATGGTTATGCAATAGTAAGAATAATACAAATAAAAATTACTTAGTAGATATAAAGTCTTTAATGCATAACTGGATAAATGGTGAATTGTTAGTTGGAATAAGTGATAGGTTAAAATCTACAAATATTAATGATAATATGCTTACAGAAGCTTTAGAAAAAATACTATTACTATATAAAGAATACGACCAAGAAATAGATGAGAAATTAGATGATTTAATAGAAATAGATGCTTATGGAATAGAAACTATAGAACAATTAATCAATATAAATGACTTTAAAGTAATATATAAGGATCTAGAAAAATTTATATCATTATTGAAAGAATGTGAAGAAGAGGAATATTCATTACTACAAGAATTATCTAATCAAGTATTTGATGATATAAAAAAAGTACACCACCAGGGTTATTTAAACAGAGACAAACTTATAGAAACTATAGAAAACATTAAAGATTCAATACTTATAATGAAAAACCTACTTAAAGATGATATATTAGAAAATCAAATGAGTTATTTTGATGAGTATATAGAAGAAAATAAAGGATTTATACATTTAGGTTATAAGGTATATTGCATGGAATTTATGGATAGATTTATAAATCAAAACCTAGAATTCTATATACCTAATAAAAAAGAATACGGTGACATCAACTTTACAGAGAAAATGTATATTTATTTATTAGATTGGGATGGTGAAGCACAATGAATATAGATGCTTATTATTGGGTATGGGTAGTTAGAGAAATCAATAGAGAAAATACCCTAGCTTACAATGTAAACTGTGACTACTGGATAAATGGTGTATTGTTCACATTGATATTAGATAGAATGAGAGATTTTGGAGTAGATATATCTCCAGTAAATAGATCTTTTAATAGTTTGTTTAAAGTATTAAATGATGAAAATATATTAATAGACTTAGAAATAAAACAAGCACTTGAAGAAGGAAATTTTAGCAAAGACTTTAGAGATAGGCTCGAAGAAATAAGCGATTTTAAGAAACTTCATGTAAGTATGGATTGTTTTGTAGATAGTTTAGAGTGTGTATATGAGCCTAATTATTATGTATTGCTGGAGACCTCTAATGAGTTAGTTAAAAATATCAGAGATATATTCTATGAAGAATATACAAATAGAGAAAGTTATATAGCACTTTTAAATAATATAAAAGCTGCTGTAATAAGTGTAAACAAGGAGTTTAAAAATAAAATATTAGATATGCAGTTTGAATACTTTGCTAATAATATTAATAGTAAAGTAACTCCTACAAATCTAGGATATATGCTATATTGTATGGAGTTTATGAACAGATTTGCTAATAACGTTTTGACCTTTGAAGTAGCTAGTAGAATAGACTATGAGGATGTTGATTTTCCAAGCTATATGTACCAATACCTATTAGATTGGGAAAATAATATAGAGGATTTAATAAAAGAATTTAATGAATTAGAAAAAGAAGAGTATGAAGGCTGGTTAAGTCTATAAAATGTATAAAATTACTAGGTGGATATAAGTTGAAAATAGCCTATATCACCTAGAATTTCTAGATATTGGGAGGATAATAATACTAGATGAAAATAGGAATCACAGGAGATACCCATGGCGATTTAAGCTTTTCACAAATACATAAAGCAAGAAAGGCAGGTATAACTCACTTAATAGTCTGTGGAGATTTTGGTTATATATGGGATGGTAGCATAAAAGAACAAAGAAGATTAGACTATTTAAATAAAATGGCAATTCAAGTTTTATTTATAGATGGAAACCACGAAAATCATAAACTGTTAAATGAATATCCTGTATCTATAATGTATAGAGGGAGAGTACATAAGATAAGAGATAATATAATTCATCTTATCAGAGGTGAAGTATATGAGTTAAATGGAGATAAATACTTTGTATTTGGAGGAGTAAATTCTACAGATATAGAGTATAGAAAAGAAGGCAAAACCTGGTGGAAAGAAGAAAAACCAACTTATGAAGATAAATCTAATGCTTATATTAATCTAAAAAAATATAAATATGAAGTTGATTATGTGCTTACACACACTAGTTATCCCTTAGCACTAACTTACGTAGGTGGTGATACAAGAATTGATGATGTTTCAAATCACTTAGATTTAATAAGAGAAAAAATAAAATACAAATACTGGTTTTTCGGTCATATGCATATGGATTATAATATTTTGGACTTAGATACAAGATGTATTTATAAAGATATAATTGAGATAGATAAATTAAAAAAGC
>NZ_JBOFOR010000014.1:0-7437 GCF_051659545.1 Romboutsia sp.
AATTAATGTTTCTACCACCATATAGTCCTGAACTAAATTTAATTGAGGGGTTATGGGGATGGATGAAATCAGATATTGTAAATAACAGATTTTTTTCTAGTATCGCTGTAGTAAAAACAGCAATAAATAAATTTATCGACGAAATAAATAAAGTTCCTACAAATACAATAGATAGACTATGTGTAAGAATGTAGAAACTCTTTAAGAGTCATATTTACATTATATTGAGCAATCCCTCCCGACATATAGTATATATAATCTTGAGCATTAAACATAGATACATAGCAAGAGCAATCTTGTTCACCAGGCCTTAAAAGATAATCCTTTGGAGGGTAAATTGCATCAACACGATAATAGTTATATATATAAAATTGATTTCCTTCAACAATATTTTTCACAGCATAGACTGTAGTTTTAATACTATTAAAATTATTAATATCAATTTCAGCAAAAGTTATATCCTTAACCCCCGAATTAATATCAGGTATTGATGGACACATAAATCCAGTATTTAAGTAATCTACAACTCCACATGCAATTCCTTTTTTAGGAACATGGGTATGGCCCATTACAACTAAACCTACAGGAAGCTCTAAGCCTAATTTTTGTGCAAACCATGGCAAATATGAACCATCAAGATCTGCAAAAGCTGCTTTTGTAGCAATAGATGCACCTAATATTTAACCTCCATTGTCATTGACCCATTTTTTATATAGGTCTTTGTAAATATATTTTGCTTCTTCTAGTGTTGATTTTACATTATTCGGTAGTGAAATTTGGGCTTTTGGTGAAAATCCGGTTGTCTGATTAAGAAAAGAAACAAAAACATCTAAAAGAGTTTCGCCAGGCTGAATAGCTTGCCAAGCTAAGGATATAAAAGAAGCTTTATTTGGATCAGGTATTTTTTGATTTGGAAAATCAGAAACGGTTTTATCTCTAACAGTATTTTTAACATAAAAAGCATAAGCACGACTTGCATAATAACCAATTGGTAGAGGGGATATTTTTGTAGGAGGGTTAGTTATATAAGGCGCGTTAAACATTGTATAATTATGGCCATGGGTAAATAAAATACTTTCACCATACATATCACTAAGTTTTAAGCTTATAAAATCACCCTTATGTTTAATTTTAGGGCCATTAGGATTTATTTTATCTAAATCTGCTTGAGTTATGTTCATGTCATGGTTTCCATTGACATAATATACCACGACCATTTAAATTATTTAAAAGCTCTGCAAATTTACCTTGGGGACCTAATATATTTGGATGCGTTTTTAGTATATCATCAAATGTTGGAGGGTCTTCTTCTGGTGGGTATAACCAAAATCAAAGATATCGCCAAGAAGTACAACCATTTCAACATTAGAAGCATTATTGATTATATAATTTATAGCTGCAATTAAATAAGGCTCATGAAAATCTCTTCGATATAATACAGTTGGTGCATTTGTACCCATATGAATATCACTCAGTACGTAGATTTTATCTTTAAAATTACTACGTCTTATTTTTAATTTTGCCATGAAAAGCTCCTTTCTAAATAGATATTAAAATATATTCTTAGCTTTGGATAAATATAATAATTATTCATCTTTTGGGTGAAGAACTTGACAACTATAAGCTCTGATGTGTATTAATAATATCCTATTTTTTTGCAATATGATATATTTATATCTAGGCATTATTTTGCGAAAGGGAACATATATGAAGAAAATTATTTTAATAACTTTATTAACTACGCTTACATTAGTAGGTTGTTCAAATAATAATATCAATAGTATAGAAAGTAGGTACTCTTATATAACAGAAAAAATACTCAGCTCACAGCTTTAGAGATAAAAATAGCGAAATGAGTTTATTTTTCAACAAAGCTACAAATGAAATAATATATATAGACTTGGAAAGCCAATCAACAAATTCTACACTGGATATAGAATATATACCAGATAAATAAGTTGAAGAATTTATATCAAGTTCAAAAAAACTAATTCCTTGAGGGTAAGAGAAATATCTAATAACAATTTTACTCAAAAATCACTGATTGAACTTATACGTGGATATATAAATGAAAAACTCTAGATTTATACTTAAACCTATTTAATGATATTACAAATAAAAAAATATCTCTATAGAAGATATTGATAATATAAAAGCACTAAATAAAGAACTCTTAAATATTTTGGAGAATCAAGAGAATAATATTGACTAGGGTATTTTATAAGTTCCACATTTGCTAGAGTTTTAATATTAAAAAAATTAACTAGCGCAACTAGTTAAAAAAATAGACTAACCAATGCTATAAACAACTAGTAATTTATAGCCTTGGTTAGTCGTTTATTATTTAGTGATTAGAAAAAGATGTATGTGAATATATCAACTAACTAAAATATAAGTAAAACTAAAATAATATTATAAAATTAGATGACAAAGCCCCTACCTAATGTTATATTAGGTAGGGGCTTTTGATTAAAAGTCATACAATATATAGTAAAAAGAAAGGATGAGATAGATTTGCATAATAGCAAAGACAGAACTTATAATTTATTAAAAAGAGCTCAAAACTCAAAATACAGACTAATAAGAGATTCATTATTAGTAGGGATAGCAGTAGGAATCATAATAGTAATATATAGAATAATAGCAGCAGAACTAAGCCACATGTTTATAAACCTATATTCAAAAGGAAGAGAAAACATACTACTAATACCAATCATATTTTTAGTGTTAATAGCACTAGGATATATAGTAGCCAAACAAGTAAAAAATGAACCCATGATAAGTGGTAGTGGAATACCACAAGTAGAAGGTATACTAACAAGACGACTAAAAATGAATTGGTTTAGTGTATTATTCAATAAATTCATAGGAGGGTTTATCTGTCTAGGTGCAGGATTGTCAGTAGGAAGAGAAGGACCATCTGTACAAATGGGAGCGTGTATAGGAGAAGGAGTCGCAAAAAAATTAAACAAACTAGAAAATGAAGAAAAATATCTAATAACAAGTGGAGCAAGTGCAGGATTATCAGCAGCATTTAATGCACCACTATCAGGAGTAATGTTTGCATTAGAAGAAGCACACAAAAACTTTTCACCATTAGTCTTGTTATCAGCTATGATAGCATCTTTAACAGCAGATTTTATATCAAAACAATTCTTTGGATTAATTCCATCTCTACATTATAGTAAATTAATATCATTACCCTTAAAATACTATTGGTCGCTTATACTATTGGGAATAGTAATAGGAGTTAGCGGGGTTATATTTAATAAAGGTATTTTAAGAACTCAAAGTATATTTAAAGAAAGTAAACTAAGTACTGAAATTAAAATAATAATACCATTTATAATGACAGGATTTGTAGGACTAATATCACCAATATTACTAGGTGGAGGGCACGAATTAATAATGAGCCTAAAAGATAGCAACTTTACTATAATGACACTTTTAGTATTTATAGTGGTAAAGTTTATATTTACATTCACAAGCTTTGGTTCAGGGGTTCCAGGAGGAATATTCTTCCCATTATTAACATTAGGAGCGCTTGTTGGAAACGTAGTCGGACTTATAACTATATTATATTTAGGAGTTCCTATTGAATATTTAGGCAACTTTATAGTACTAGCTATGGCAGGTCATTTTGCTGCAATAGTAAAAGCCCCAATCACAGCTATAATATTAATATCTGAGATGACAGGTTCCCTAGATCATTTATTATCACTTAGTATAGTAGTAATAATTGCTCAATTAACATCAGATTTATTAAAAGCACATCCTATATATGAAAGCTTACTAGAAAGGCTATTAAATAAAGGAACTAACAAATATGAAGGAAATAGCAAAAAAACTCTATTAGAAACTGTAGTGCATATGAATAGTGAAATAGATGGGAAATATATAAAAGATATATCTTGGCCTAGTAACTGTTTAGTTGTTGCAATTACTAGAGGGAATTCGGAGATATTACCAAAAGGAAATATTCGAATAATAGCAGGAGATTATTTGACTGTTATGACAGATCAAAGTAGCTCTTGTGAAATAATAGAAAAAGTAGCTAGATTAGCAGAAGCATAGAGTAGTGTTAATAGCAAGCCAATCTATTGTAATGATTTTGTAGCATATTAAGAGACTTTTTGCACAACCTGATGTGGGTGTGGAACTTGACGGGTTTTGTCAAGTTCATTCTATCTACATTTTTTCACTCAAAATATGCAGGAGATGAATATATTTGGGCAGTTAAATTTGATGGTGAAGGAAATATAATTTGGCAGTCAGCTTTTGGTGATGTAGGTATTCAAAGTGATGGAGAATGGTTATGCTTTAGTAGGCCGTAGCAATACGAGTGAGGAAGAAGATTCTTTAAACTATCTTCCTTTTGATTAATAATAGCAACACAAACTTCCTCAGTACTTATGTCATCTAATATTTGTTGCATATTTTCATTTAATAATTCCTCATTTGTAGTTCGAAGTATTATGTCTTTATCAATATTTTTAAATCTAGAATCAAAAAATTCTATTCTACTTTGATATAAGTAGTTTTTCATATTTGTATATTGATAAAATCCAAGGGTTATTAATAATACTATCAATACAAATAAAAACCTGTATAATAGTTTATTCTGAAGACTTTTGGGTTTATATTTATTTATCATTAGTATTCACCTTATATCCAGCGCCTCTAACAGTTTGAATTGTTTTATATTCATTATCACCTATTTTATTTCTTAAATATCTTATATATACTTCAACTATATTTTCATCTCCATAAAAATCATATCCCCATACGTTGTCTAATATTTTTAATTTACTTAATACGATACCTTTGTTGTCTAACAAATATTTTAGTAGCATCAGATTATGCAAGATTTAATATAAGAGTAAATTATGTGAATCCAGAAGGAACAGATGGAGGATGGACATCTTTCTAAAAATACTTTTGTTCCATTCTAGATGCATCCAATTAGTATAAATTGGAGAATACACACATATGAATTTTTATAAGGGATAAAAAATATAATAGTTTAAGAAATTATAGGATTTATAACAAATTGAATTTTAAAAGTGAGGTACAGAATAATATATAATGGTGAATTTAAGCTTGATGTAGATACCGTAAAGGTTATGTGGGCAAGGACTTATAATACAGATGGTAAGCCTGATTGGTCTCACATATTTCCTTATTATCATGATCAAATAATATTTCAAGACTCTATTCAAAGAATTGAAGGAAAAGAAAATTTTAAGGATATGTGTAATAGGTTAACAAATAGATGCAAGAGTTTAAGAATGGATTTAACTAATGTAATGCAGGATTCTAATATTATAACCATGGAATGGAAAATGACTATGTCTTTTAGAAAATCACCAGATACACCTATTTTTGGAGCAACAAGGCTTACACTTCATGAAGATGGAAGAATAATAGAACAAAGGGATTATTATGACATATGGGGCGATATATTTAATGGAATCCCTAAGTTTAATAAAATATATAGAAAATTTATGCACAAATATTTTGGATAAGGAGTGGAGAGAATGGGATTTGAATGGCCAGAGGAATTAGCATTTATACCAAATAGTAAGCTTCCTTACAAGACTAGTGACAAAAGCATGAAAGGTAAAACTTGTGTCATTACAGGAACCACATCTGGGATTGGATTAGAAACGTTAAAACAACTTGCAAAGGGTGGAGCTAACATTGTGATGGTTTGTAGAAATGAGGAAAAAGCTTTAAAAGTTAAGGAAGAAACAGTTTCAAAATATAATGTTTCAATAGATATTGTTATTGCTGACTTTAGTTCACTTATGCAAGTACGTAGAGCTGCACAAACTATTTTAAATAATTATCCTAAGATTGATGTTTTGATAAACAACATAGGGATGCATTCAACTACAAAACAGCATACAGAAGAAGGTTTTGAAATGGTCTTTATAGTAAATCACTTATCATCATTTTTATTTACTAGATTACTCCTTCCAAGATTAAAGGAAAGTGGAAAAGCTAGGATAATTCAAGTCAATTCAGAAGGGCATAGATTCAATGGATTAGATATTAAAGATATTAATTGGAAGAAAAGAATATATACAGGATTAAGAGGATATGGGGCATCAAAAAGTGCTCAATTACTAACGGTTAGGGAGTTAGCAGATAGTCTAAAAGATTCAGATGTTACTATAAATGCAGTACATCCAGGAGAGGTGAGGACCAATATAGGAAATAATAATGGCGAATTTTATAGATGGACTTCAAAGCATATTGTTCACAAGCTATTTAAGGACCCTAAAATGTCTGGAGAAGCAATATACTATTTTGCAGCAGATCCAGAGGTAGATGGAGTTAGCGGAAAGTTTTTTTATTTAACTACAGAAGAATTGCCAGCTAAACATATACTAAATAGTATTTTGCAAAAGGTAGTTTATGAAATGAGTATGGATTTAGTAGGGTTAAAGGAATAAATTATAAAGGATGAAAATTATGAATTATGATGTTATTGTTGTAGGTGGGGGAAGTGCAGGGCTAACAGCAGCAGCTTATTTAAGCAAAGCTTCAAAAAAAGTACTATTATGCGAAAAAGAAGATAAAGTTGGTGGGCTTGTAAACTCTTTTGAATATAAGGGTTTTACCTTTGATGGTGGGATACGAGCTATTGAAGATTCAGGTGTAATAAAGCCAATGGTTAGGCAATTAGGCATAGATATAGAGTTTTTGGAGAATGTTGTTTCCTTAGGTATTGGAGAGGAAGTTATAAAGGTTAAATCCAAAGAAAATTTAGAGGATTATAAAAAACTATTAAGTAATGCTTTTCCATACAATATTGAAGAAATAAATAACATAATTGAAGAAATAAAAAAAATCATGGAATATATGGATATATTATACGGTATTGAGCATCCATTGTTTGTGGATTATAAAGAGGATAAAGAATATCTATTAAAAACTATTGTTCCATGGTTTTTAAAATTATTAGGTAAAATACATAAAATTAATAAATTAAACTTACCAGTTGAGGAATATTTAAAAACTTTTACAAATAATCAAGCTTTAATAGATATGATAGCACAATCCTTTTTTACAAATACACCAAGCTTTTTTGCATTAAGTTATTTTAGTCTTTATTTAGACTATAGGTATCCAAAGGGTGGTACAGGAGTATTTATGCATAAGCTTCAAGACTTTATTATTGAAAATAAAGGTGAGATAAAAAAGAATACTGAAATATGCAACATAGATTTAAAAAATAAAAAAGTTAGAGATAAAGAAGGAAATGAGTATAGTTATAAAAAATTAATTTGGGCCAATGATTTAATAAAGCTTTACAATATAGTTGATTTAAATTCGATATATGACAATAGAGTTATAAAGAAAATAAATAAAAAGAAAAAAGAATTAGTAGATAAAAGGGGTAGTAACTCTATACTATCTGTGTATATTACA
>NZ_JBOFOR010000015.1:0-3138 GCF_051659545.1 Romboutsia sp.
CTTTGCAGTTTTTCCACTATCATCAGTAGTTGCTTTTATTACGCATTCTCCAGTTTTTTTACCAAGAACGCTTCCATTGCCATCAACGATTGCTATATCAGTATTGCTACTTTCCCAATGAATATTTTTATTAATTGCAGTAGATGGAAATATAGAATGAGCTATTTGGTACTCTATTCCCTTTTCAATTATAGCAACTGTATCTTCAAATACTATCCCTTTTACTATGTAGATATCCTCAGTTACATTTACTTCACATCTTGCTATTTTATTTCCATCTTCTGATGTTGCAGTTATAGTAGAATGTCCGTAACCAACAGATACAACTAATCCATTTTCGTTTACTATAGCAACATCTGTATTGGAACTTTTCCATAGTATATTTTTATTAGTAGCATCTTCTGGATATATCTTAGCTTTTAGTTGTATGCTATTTTCCATTTGTTTCTCCTAAGTATTCCTTTATTATATTTATAACTTCATCTCTTTTTACATATTCAATATGCTCATGGCTTGGGTCTAGTATTTCTTGTTTAACTTTTCTTAAAACTTCAAGAACTATATAGTCAACAGAACTTTCTACTACTTCTGGGTCTTTTTCTAATGCCTTTTTAGTGGTAGCAAGTATTGAAGCTTCAACATCATTTAATCCTTTTACGAATACCTGATTTTTGCTTTGTGTTATCTTCATATTTTTCTCCTTCTAAAAAGGGAAGGGTTTCCCCTTCCCTTTTTTTATAATAACTCTATATACTCTCCACAAATGTAAGTGGGTTGGTTGTTGTATTTATAGTCATAAGTTGAAAACCAGTTATTTAAACAGTAACTTACTTTCAATATAGTGCCTTCTTTTAAGCTTCGTACTGGTATATCGTTTGTTTTTCCTCTTTCTTTTCTTACATTAAGACCAGTAGAACCAACATTTACCACTTTGGCTTTTCTATCATAGTCTCCATTTTTATATTGATGGTCATTGTTAGGCAAGCTAGGTGCAGTAGCTCCTATACTTTTGCCAAGTATACCCTCAACTATAGCTTTAGCCATAACCTTGTAGTTGTAAGCTTTACAGTCATCATAATCATCTACGAAACAACATTCTACAAGAATTGCTGGTGCTAGAGTATTTCTTAATACTCCTAAGTCAGTTCTAACTTTAACACCTCTGTTTTTAAACCCTAACTTAGCTACACTATCACATACAGCTTTAGCCTTTTGCCCTGCAAGTCCTTCATTCTTATATACTAGAACCTCAACACCAGTAGTGTTTCCATTTCCTTTTTGGTCTTTAGCTCCACTATTGAAGTGAATTGAAACATCCAAATCAGCTTTGTTTCTCTTAGTTAAATTAACTATTTTGTTGACTACATCACTCTTAGATGAACCATTATTTACAGTGCAATCAAAAGCTTGGTGCCCTTCTTGCTTTAATAACTTTATAACTTCACCACATACATTTCTGTTTTCTGTACTTTCTTTTATAAGTCCTATTGCTCCGCAAGCAGTCTTGCCATCTGGATTATGTCCTGCGTGAATATTATAAGCTCCCATGTTTTTTAACTCCTTCTATCTTTTTAGCATCTTTTAATCCACTTGTAGTTGGATCAACAAACACTCCAAGTATAGCCGCTATTACAGCTATAGTGGTTACTGGATTTGAAAATATATTTTTAATACTCTCAAGCAATAAAACCCAACTAGTTAAAGTATTAAAATCAACATTAGCTGCTGTAAAAAATATACCAACTAACCCTATCCAGAAAAAAGGATTTTTAATTCTTTTGTTCTTTGTCATCTAGCTTGTCCCCCAATAATAGTGAGTTTCTAGTTCTTATTTTTGTAAGAACTTTTTCAGTTACACCTTCTGAATTAGTGTAATCTTCATATATCATAGCAGTATCAGACAATTTTTTATTAGTCTTAATACTGTAGACATCAATTGATTCTAGTTCACTTTCTTTATTAAAGTTAAGAAGTGTTCTATCAGTAGAGCTTTCTACTTTGAATAATCTATCTTCATTTTTGGGATCTCTAAATAGAGTTATTAAATCCTCTGGAGTTTCAATTACTTCTCTATCAAAGTCTGGTCTAAATATGTCTAATTGACTTGATATGTAATCATCTTCATACAATAAAGCCATGCCTTTTATCTTAGTTTTTATTTGTCCTGCTCCTTGCTCTATTAGTGCTTTTATTTTTACACTAGTAGGTAAGCTGTCATTATCTTTTATTGATATAGGAGTCTTGTTATTTGCTTGTATTGGGAATATTTCATTTTTATCTGTAACTAGATAATATCTAATTGCACTATTCTTAGGCACTTCTTGGTCAATTACAAGCATAAAGTTATTCATAGTAGAATTAGCCTTAGAGTTTGTATATATCTCTCTAGTGTAATACTCCGAATACGGACCGTCGCTTCCTGTTTTTATACAAGTATTAACAGGGTCGTGTTGTATATTAATACTTTTTACAAAATCAGAATCAAGCCTGTCCTTAAAGTTATTAAAAAAGCAACTATTAGCGTCTTGTCTATTTTCAAATATAAACATCACTTTATTAAAAAATGTATCGTCATATACGTCAACTATGTCTTTTCTGTCAACGTTCTTATCAACTATCCCTACATTTTTATTTTCAATAGCGCTTTTAATTATTTCTTCTTTTTCTATTAAGTCTCTTCTTGAAATTTTAGTAAAGTTAACATCTCTAGCCATTGCAAACTCCTTAGTATCTTAACTTATTATGATTTCCAATACTATATTCTTTTTTGAATATAGGTACAATAGAATATTTATAATTCTTGATTGTATTGTGAATATACTCTATCTTGTCAACGTGGTATTCTACTTTAATAATATCACTATTACTAAGGCTTGTGTGAATATTTAGAGTATTTATATTGGATACGAAAGTGTATTTTTCTATGCTTAACTTAACTCCATTTATAGTAACAATAACATCTGATGAAGTTCTAGCTAATACTTTATCTTTAAATTCCCATATCTTATTTTCATTATATATAAGTATTTCTTTTTTATTATAATAAACTGGACTCTTTGGATTAGGAATATAATCAACTTTAAATTCTAAATTTTCACCAGTTGTATTATCAGAGTCAACTGCATATAGTTCATATCC
>NZ_JBOFOR010000016.1:0-9654 GCF_051659545.1 Romboutsia sp.
TATTATTGTTATTATCCATAGTATCCATATCCTTTTTTGTATTGTTTTTTTGTCGTGATTAAATAATAACATAGGATAAGATTACTATGGATTTTTTTTATATTTTTATTGGTTCAATTTCATTATACAATTAAGCTAATATTCTAATTTAATATTACTTAATTTATTTTTCCTTAATAATTTAAACCCTATAAATATAGTAATTATCTCAGCAAAAACTATTGTGCCCCATATTCCACTTATTCCAAATATATACGGAAGTGTAAATATACCAACTACTATAAAAATCAACCCTCTACTTGCTGCAACAATTATAGAAGATTTCGCATCATCAATTGCTGTAAAGTAAGAAGATATTAATATGTTTAATCCATTAAATAAAAATGCTAATCCGTAAATTTTAGCACCGTTACTAGCTAATTCTAATACACTTTGTCCATCTTTTAAGAAAATATCTATAAGTGGTTTAGAAAAGACAGTCATTACTGTAAATATTATTATACCTATAACTATATTTACCATAATAGCTACTTTTAAAATTTTTGAAACTCTTTCCTTATTATCCGATCCAAAGTTATAACTTACTATAGGTCTAATACCATCTGATATACCAAATAAAATCATATAACCAACTTGAGCTATATAGTTTATTATTGAAAAGGCCGCTATACCACCTTCTCCAGCTAACTTCATAAGCGCAGTGTTAAATAAGAACATTGATAACGCATTTGAAATTGAAGATACTCCTTCTGATGAACCATTGTACATCATTGGAAATATCTCTACCTTATCAAATTTTCCATTATATATGTTAACTGACGTTTTTTTACTTAAGAAAGGTATTATGTTTATAAAAAATGCAGTAGAATATGAAATTCCCGTAGCTATAGCTGCACCACTTATTCCCATATTGAATTCCTTAATTAATAAATAATCTAAAACTATATTAATTACTACAGCTATTACCATGCTTATTAATGATATATTCGGCTTTCCAATTGACCTTACTACCATTTCAAATAAGAACATTACTGATACAAATACTACAAATATAGATATTGTTTTTATATAGGTAGATGCACCTTCTAATAAAGCATCATTTGCACCTAATATTAATGCAATGTTATCACTAAAGAATAACCCTACTATAGTAAAAACTATGGATACTAAAGTAAGTGAAATTAATGCTGTTCTAAATATATTTTGAGCTTTTTCATTTTCACCTTTACCTAAGCTTATACCTATTATACTTTGTGCACCTACACTTATTATTAATGCATAAGCCATTATAAGTTGCATATAAGGCTGAACTAAATTTACACTAGCTAAGGCATTTTCACCTATTACATTTCCAACAAATAATCCATCTATTATTCCTTGTATTCCAATAAATATCATTCCTATGATACTTGGTATAGTAAATTTAATAAATAATTTTGATAGTTTTTCTGTTCCTAATATTGTCTGATCCATACTTATCACCTCTTGATAAGTATAAACCTTTTTGTTACACAAAGGTCAACAGTAAACTTTACTATATCGGAATACAAATTTCCACTATGTTTATAGTTCCCTTTTCATTGTACAAAGTCCATATCCAACTAACGCTTATATATAAATTTAAATCTTCTTCTTTGTAATAATAGTTTAAGATAGACGTTATATACTCCTCCACCTCTTCCATAGTTCCAACAAATTTTGTTTTCAATACTTTTCCACTGTAATTATTTTTGATAATTTTTTTATCTTCATTTATTAGTAGATTACTTGAGTTTTTTTCAAATATTGCTGTATATCTTTTGTCTTCTATTAACATATCTTTATTTTTTGCCTTATACATTATCATCCAAGGTTCTAAGTATAATGATTTTGAAGAATTATCTTTTTGTTTAACTTTACTATTTACCAAATATTCAATAGGAATAAATATTATTGTATTATCTTCTTTTATTACTTCTAATTTATCGAAATCATAATTATTTTTAAAATTAATCATTTCATTTAATATTATTTTCTTTTTCTTAGCCTGTTCCTTTATCTTCATTAAGTGTTCAATTTTTTCATCTATTGTTTTTTCTTGTAAATCAATTAATTCTATGTAATTCTCTATACTATCATTTGATATTGCTTCTTTAATATTAGAAAGTGGTATTTCTAAATATTTAGCATCTAATATTAAGTCTAACTTTTCCATTTCTTTAATTGAATAATATCTATATCCATTATCTTCATTTATTTGGGGCTTTAATAAACCTATTCTGTCATAATGCCTCAGAGTTTCAGCTGTAATATTAAACAACTTACTAATTTGTCCTACTGTCATTAACCATTCCATATTTTGCTCCTAGCTTATTATTACTTTATTTATTTTATATTCGATTCATAATGTTCTTCATTAAGCCTTACTACTTCAAGTTCTTTTTTATTCTCATTCAATTTCAACGCTAAACTTTGAATTCCAAAGAATTCTGTAAAAGTATGACTTCCAATAATAAGATTTATCCCTTTAAACTTAGCATATTGAATAGTGTATAAATTACATTCACCTGTAATGTATACATCACATTTATTTTCAACTATTTCCTTAAGGCAAGTTGTTGAACCTCCATTGCCACATACTAAGCCCACTCTCTTTATATTTTTGTCATTAAATCTCCAGAATTTAACTGGTTCTTCCAGTATATTTTCAATATTTTTTACGAATTCATTAAATTCAATTTCTTCATCATATTCTGCAACTCTACCAAAATATAACCCTTCCCATTCGTGAGTTCTTTTGATATTTCTTAAATTTAATTTTTTTAATAAACTATCATTTGTTCCAAAGTTACAGTCATCAAGTGGCAAGTGATTATAGTAATGACTTACACCATACTCTGCTAGTTTTTCTATACATGCCTCTTTTAATCCATATATTTCATCCCATGCATCGTGGTGTGTCACCATCATATCAACACCATGAGTCCTTGCTTCCTCTATAGTTTCAAGAGTTAGGTTAACACAGTATCCCACTTTTTTAACTTTTTTATCTGCATTGTATGTAATCCCTGATTCACTAGAATAGATTTCTTTACTTCTCACGTTAAAAAGATCATTAATTCTTTCAACAATATGTGAAACATCCATATACTTATCTCCTCAATTCTCATCTCTATAAATCATAGCGTGTATATTTATAAATTATGGCAACTCATATTTTAGCATTTCATTAGTTCTTCTAAACTATCACTTTGACTATCATATTCTATAAAATTCCTCAAATTTTTAAGTCGTATATTTACTAAAGCACATATTAGTCCACAGGAGAATAAAGCTATCATAACCATTCTTATAGGAAAAACCTCGCCCAATACTCCACCAATTAGTTGCCCAATTGGTGTAAGTCCCATGCTTACAGTTGATGTAATTGCCATTACCTTACCCCTAATTTCTGAGGGTACTACTGACATCATTGCACTTGATGCCACTGTATTCAAACAGGCATTGCATAGAAAAGCAGTAAACATTAAAACCAATATTACAAAATAATTTTCACTTAACATAAAACATATAAAAAATAAGGTTTGTGTTATTAATGTTATCTTGAATACGCTAAATTTATTTTCTTTCTTTAAATTTATAATTGATAATAATATACTTCCGCTCATTGCTCCCATTGCTAATATAGTCATAGCAAATCCGTACCTCTCAATTCCTAAAAAAGGCATTGCTTTAAAGTAAGGAACAAATAAAATACCTCCTGCATTTAAGAAAAAATTTAGCAGTGAAACATATATAAACATTTTTCTCAATACATTAAAATCTTTTAGAAACCTAAAACCTTCTTTAAAATCCTCAAAGAAAGTAATTTTAGTATTTTTTCTTTCTACTTTTGGAATTGTGATAAACATTTCTGTAAAAGCTGAGAATAAATAAGAAATTCCGTTGAATAAGAACATATACGGCGCCCCAATAGTTACGTACAATACTCCACCGATTGCATTTCCTATCATATCCATACTTGACTGTGCTAGACTTGTTACTGAATTGGCTTTTACTAATTTTGATTCTGGAACTATATCTGGTCTAGATGATATAATAGCTGGATTGAAAAATGCTGAACATATTCCATTAGATATCCCTACTAAAAATACCATCCAAACTTGAATAAATCCGCTAAGAGCTGCTATACCTACAAATGTAACAAATATTCCCCTGATAAAATCTGTGACTACAATTATTTTTTTTCTATCCCACCTATCAACAAACACCCCTGCAAATGGACCAATTATTACTCTTGGTGCCATTGTAAGAGCACTTAATAGCCCCATTAATGCTGTAGAACCAGTCATTTCAAGTACCCAAAAATCTAGGGCTATAATATATATTACATCCCCAAGTACTGATACTAATTGACCTTGCCAGAGTAAAAAGAAATTTTTATTCCACAGTTTCTCAATAGGCTTTTTTAAACTATCCATATAATATCCCCCTTTAAGCTATCTCAACTATTACTTTTTACCTTTACATAAAGTATTTTTCATTACTATAATTTTTTTATAAGTTTATAGCTTCATCTGAATTTATTTCCCCATTTTCTAACATATCCATTATCTTTTGTTTTTCATTTAATTTATCTTCTTTTATTGCTAATCCTAAAATATTATTTATAGTATCTAGCTTACCCCTTACAGTTGGATAAGAAATTCCTAGATGTTTTTCAACGTCTTTAATATTTCCTCTACAAGCTAAGAATACTTCTACAAAGTACATTTGTTCCTTCGATAGTTGTTCAAATTTAGAGAAAGAAAATTCATTTTCAATAATAGTGTTACAGTCATTACATTTTAGTTTAGTTATTTTAATTTGTCCTTCGCATACGGGACATGTAGTTAATACTTTATACAAATTATCACTCCCTTTAATATGAGTATATGATTATAACTTCAAAAAGTCACTTATTTTATTGAAATTATTAATATTATTTTTAATTATATTAATATATAAGATATCATTTATTGAATATATTAACTTTTATCCTTAATTTATTTATATCCTTATTAAGTCGTTTTATACCATCAACTATGATAATCAAATCTTCGGGTATTGTAAATACAGCATGTCTGTGGGTTATATTTAACATGTTATCTACTTGTTTATCTTACCATTTTAATTTATGATTTTGTCACTTTTATATTTTCTACATTTATTCATATTACTATTATACACAAGTTTTCCACAGATTTTGAAGTCCCATAATTCCCTTGTAATTAAAAAATAGAAAAAGTACCTTAAAAATTTATTAGTATAAATTTCTAAGATACTTTTATTTATTCTTCTTCTACTCCTGCTGCAAATTCAATATTCTTGATTCTCTTTTTATAGATTATACTACTGAACTCACAAATAGATATAATAGCAGATAGCATCATAAATATTATTCCAACTAATTTCAGTATTGAAAAATATTCACCTAATATTATCCAGCCAATCATCACTGCACCTACAAGCTCTCCTGAGGCTAATATTCCTGCAACTGATAAATCAATGCCTTTTGAAATCCCCTTTATATAACAAATATACGCTCCTGATGCAGAGATTACACCTATACCTAAAATAGACAAAATCATTGATTCATCTTTTATATGTGGTAATATTTCCAAGGGTTTTGCTAAAGGCATCATAAATATTGCACCAAATAAGAATCCATAGACTAATATAGTGATCCCCTTGCATTCTGATAAAATCTTTTTACTAATGATAGGCATACAAGCATAAGATATTGCTGAAAGTATTCCTAATACTACACCTAACACATTAATGTTTAAGTTTTCAAATTTACCGCCAGTCACAGCTAGTATAGAGCCTATAAAACAAATCAATAAAGCTATATTCTTTTGATTACCTATTTCTTCTTTATATATTACTTTAGATAATATTGCTAAAAATAGAGGAGATGTATATAAAAGTACCGCCGCCATTGATACCCCTAAAATTTCTACTGCCCTAAAGTAAAAAAAGTTAAATCCTGCCTGGCATATAAATCCAATTAATAGACAATATAAAAATATTTTTTTATTAATTTTCAATAATTTTATATCTTTCATTAAACAGTATATTAATAAAATTATGAAACCTAATGATAATCTTATTAAAGCTACCTGTTGAGAAGATAATCCTTTGTCCATTAGATTATTTGCAAATAACCCTGTTGTAGACCACAACAGTCCTGCTAAAATTACTAGTAAGTATCCTTTTGATTTTTCTTGCATATACTAACTCACCTTTTCTGCGCTCTTTACTGTATCTAAATTGCTGCGTATGCTTTCACAATATTTATTATAACTTCTACTGCTTTTTCCATTGCATAGGTTGGTATAAACTCATATCTACCATGATAATTATGCCCACCTATAAAAATATTTGGTGTAGGTAGCCCTTTAAATGATAATACACTGCCATCAGTACCACCTCTTATAGGTCTTATTATAGGCTTAACACCTGCATCTTCTACTGCTTTTAGTGCAATATCTACACTATACATTACAGGTTCAATCTTGTCTTTCATATTATAGTAATCATCTTTTATATCAATTTTCACTGTACTATTTTCATACTTTTCATTTAAATCTTTTGTTACTTTTAGTAGTAACTCTTTTCTATTTTCAAAATTTATTTTATCAAAGTCTCTTATCATATAATCTAATACACAATACTCTACATCTCCATTTATTGTACATAAGTGGAAGAAACCTTCATGTCCTTCTGTATGAGATGGTGTTTCATCTTGAGGCAATTTACTTATAAATTCATTGCCTACTAATAGTGCATTTATCATTTTATCTTTTGCTTCACCTGGGTGAACACTTCTACCACTTATTGTTATAGTAGCTTGAGCTGCATTAAAGTTTTCATAATTTATTTCACCTAACACATCACCATCTACAGTGTAAGCTATATCAGCACCAAATTTTTCAACATCAAAAATATTTACAGCGCTATTATCAATTTCTTCATCTGGAGTAAATGCTATTTTGATTTCACCATGAGGAATTTCTGGGTTTTCTATTAAATATTCTACTGCAGTCATAATTTCAGCTATTCCTGCTTTATCATCTGCTCCTAATAATGTAGTTCCATCTGTTGTTATTAGAGTTTTACCTTCATAATTTTTCAACTCTGGAAATTGCTTTGGTGAAAGAACAATATTTAGTTTTTCATTTAATAAAATATCTTCACCATTATAGTTTTCTACTATTTGAGGATTTACATTTAAACCTGTAAAGTCAGGAGCTGTATCTATATGAGCAATAAATCCAATAGTTGGAATTTCTTTGTCAATGTTACTAGGAATAGTAGCAATAACAAATCCATGCTCATCAATACTTACATCTTTTATATTTAAATCTTTCAATTCTTTTACTAATTCATTTCCTAATGCTAATTGTGATTTTGTGCTAGGTATTGTAGTGCTATCATTATCTGCTGTAGTATCATATTTTACATATTTCAAAAATTTATTTACAACACTTTCCATTATGCTTATCCTCCTTATTTGAACCCCATTAAGGTTACTATTGTTAATACTACTAAACAAGCAGGTATATAAAACGTAAATACAAAATGAGCAGTCTTTTTAATATATTTAAAGAAGTTAATTCCAGCCATTGTACACATTGCAAAGGAAACTCCATCCCACGGCATCCAGAATCCAAATGTACCTGTTCCTAAATGGAAAGCTGTAACAACTACTTGTCTTGGTATATTTAATATATCAGCAAGTGGTGCCATTATTGGCATTAAAGTACCTGCAAGACCTGAAGAACTTTGTACAATGGTCATTGTAATTGATACAACAAAGAACATTATCCAAACTGTAATTACGCTTGGTAAAGATGAGAACATATTAGATATATGATAAAGTAGTGTATCCATAATATTACTATTAGCTAATAATAATGTTATTACTCTTGAAGCAGCCAATAGACATGCAACAGACATCACAGCACACATACCTTCTAAGTTTTTTTCTATTATTTCATTTATTTTTAGCCCTCCAATTAAAGGAATAATTATACCCATAAACAAGAATATTGATCCAATTTCGTTAAACCACCATCCCTGAGTTATTACTCCATATATCATAATACTAAAACTTACTGCAACCATTACTAGTACTATCTTTTGCTTTCGTGTTAAAGTTTTTAAATCTGTAGTTGTTTTTTCATTAAATTTCAATATATTTATTCTATCATCTTCTCTTACAATAGAAAGTTCTGGATTTTTCTTAACTTTATTAGCATACCTCATTATATAAATAGAAGTCCCTAGCATCATAAAGAACCATATTACAATCCTTACTCCAATCCCCGAACCCATAGGTATGTCTGCCATTGCTTGAGCTATTCCTACAGCAAAAGGATTTAAAAATGCTGCTGAAGAACCTACAAGTACACCATACTGAACTATCATTACTGCAACCAATGAATCGTATTTCATTGCAAGCATCATAGGCGCTATAACCAAAACAAATGGTATTGCATCTTCATACATTCCATATGAAGCACCTCCTAATCCAAAAGTAAATACTAATATTGGTATAAGAACGTGTGATTTTTCTCCAAATCTTTTAACTAATGAATTTATTCCTGAATTTATTGCTCCTGTATGAATTATTGCAGTTATTGCTCCTGAACAAATAAAAATAGTCCATACAACATCTGCGGCTTCAACTGCCCCCTGCATAAAATAAGTCCATGATTGGCTAAATCCTTGCGGTACACTTTCTGCTGGTTTAAAAGAACCAGGTATTACTATTTCTTTGGTCATTCCCATAACATTTACTTCTTGTCTTTCAAAAGTCCCCCCTGGAACTATATACGTCAGCCCTATTACTAATAAGATAACCACCCCTACAATAATAAACGGATGTAAATCTGCTAGAAATGAGAATTTACTCGAAGGTAGTTGCTTCTGATCGTCCATTTTATTTCCCCCCTTTTAAATTTAAATATTAATAAAAGTACTTTTCAATATTTATAAGCAAATTTTGTGCCAACGTTAAAAATAGTCAACTCTATTAATATTTTAACTAAAAAGGTTATTTATCTTTTTATATTCATAAATGAAAGAAAATTTTTAATTTTCTTAATTTAAATTTTTTATTTCTTTAACTATAATCCACCCAATAAAAAAATATAGTCGTAATCGACTACGTAATCGATTTCAACTATATTTTAAAATTATTTAAATATCTCATTTTTATACTATAAAATCCATTTTTGACTATAAATTCTATCTATTATATTTATTATATCTACTTTTTAATTCATCTTACTGCGGTTGAAAATTCTAAAATCTTCTAATATGAAAATCACAACAGCTATTTCCCTCAGCTAAGGTTGTTTGACGTTCTAAGTGGCAATTAGCAAAACTCATAGTAATATAATCAGTTGCACATAAGCTTTTAGTAAATTCTTCTACTCCTTCTTTTTTGCATAAAGTACATAGACCACAATTAGTAAATACTACATTAGTTAAGGCTTTTCCAAGAAATAAAATGACCGTTTTTTAGAAGCTATCGCTTAGTCACTGAAATTCGGTTATTTTTATGTTTTTATATTTTTTTCAAAAGTGATTTTATGATTTTGGACAAAGTTTCCCCCTCCCCATAGA
>NZ_JBOFOR010000017.1:0-15451 GCF_051659545.1 Romboutsia sp.
AGCCTAAATACCTAGATGGTCTGATTTAGGAAGGGCTAATGACATAGCCCCTATGGTGAGGTCATACTTCGATACTAGAAATAGACTTCGATTTAATCACTTGCTAATCTCAATGAATCCCCTAGCTTTAGCTATGGGGGAGAATGTCAATAGAAGAAAGAAATGCATTAAAGCAGGGGAAAATGGTTAATCATTAATAGAGCATAAGGTTTCTATTTGTTTGAGAGGGAGTAAAAAAAGGACAAAATATAAATTTATTGATAATACTATCTTTAAATTTATAACTGGTGTATAAGATAGAATATTGTTAAAATTAGAGAGGAGGCACAACATGGAAGATAAGATTAATCAACTTATGCAAGAATACTCCATAACATTTAATGACCTAGCTACTAGACTAGGTGTGGGTAAGCAAACTCTTACTAGAAAGATAAAAGGCACAACAGAATGGACTTATCCTGAAATGATGTCACTAATACAAATATTTAATATAAAAGATCCTCAACAATTTTTCTTTAACAGATAGGAGAGCAAAATATGACTGGAACAAAGAGAAGTAATATAAAAATAGGTTCAGCGGTACTAGTAGTACAAAAGCAAGACCAACGCACAGGAAAACTAACAGAAGGTATAGTAAAAAGAATACTTACAAACTCAGCAGAGCATCATCATGGTATTAAGGTTATGCTAGAAAGTGGTATTGTAGGTAGAGTAAAAGAGGTAAAATAGCTACATATAGATACAACCATATAATACCCACCAGGTCTTAAAATAGGACAGGGTGGGTTATACTAACGTTTGAAGCAAAAACTTAATGAATAAACTGTGGGAGGCAAGATGAGTTATACATATGAAGCAATAAAATTTAATGATGCATTACCTGCAAATATATTCATCCACAAAATTAACGAAGTACAAAGCCACTGGCATGAGAGTATTGAAATATTATTTGTGACAAAGGGTAGGGTTAATTTATTAGTTGATGGAAATTTATATAACTTAAAAGAAAACGATTTAATTATTATAAACTCAAAAGAAATACACTCAGTAAAGTCTAATGAAGAAAATATAGTTATAGCTATTCAGATAAATTTAAACAAATTTACAGGACTGTACAAAAATATAGATAGAATCAACTTTAAATGTAAATCTTTTGAACATAGTGATGATGATAATAGATTTGTTTTAATTAGAAAAATATTAGCAGAAATAATATACAACTATATGAAAGAAAATAACGGATACTGTATAAAAATAAATTCATTACTACATGAACTTGTATATATTATTATAAATAGATTTAAATCCAGTATAGAAAAAAGATATGACCAAAAGAGTTACAAATATTTAGAGCGATTAAATAGAGTTACAGAGTATTTGCGAAAAAATTATAATAGTGATATAACTCTTAGTCAAATTGCTAATATGGAGTATTTAAGTCCACAGTATTTTAGTAAATTTTTTGAAAAATATATGGGTGTAAATTTTCTAACTTATTTGAATTCTATAAGATTAGAGTATGCTGTTAAAGACTTAATAAATACAGATTATAATATAACTGATATTGCACTAAACAATGGCTTTGCAAATGTAAAATCTTTTACTAGTTTATTTAAAAATATATATAGTGAAACACCGAGTAGTTATAGAAAGAAGTCATATGATACAAAAAAAATAAATATGAATATCAAAAATGAAAGTATAAACTATTTTGAATTGAACACTAGCAGACATATGGATTCTATTTTTAAGTATTTAGAGGTAGATAATAAATCTATTAGTTCTAAAGTTGAAAGAATAGATAAAGTTGAAATAATAAATAGAATAGAAAATAAAATAGATATAGACTTAAATAAAAAAACTAAAAAAATAAATCATAGTTGGAAAAATCTAATAACTATAGGTAAAGCAAAAGAAGGACTTATTACAGATGTTCAAGAATATCTGAGAGAAATTCAAAAGAGTATAGGATTTAAATATATTAGATTCCATGGTGTCTTTGATGATGAAATGATGGTATATGATGAAGGTATAAATAATAAGCCTATATTTAACTTTACATATGTAGATAAATTATTTGATTTTTTACTTGGTATAGGTCTAAAACCATTTATAGAACTAGGATTTATGCCATCAAAACTAGCTTTAAGTAATGATAAAAAGATGTTTTATACAAACAGCATAATAAGTGAACCTAAGGATATAAATAAATGGAATCTCTTAGTTGAAAAACTTGTAAAACACTGTATAAATAGATATGGAATGCAGGAAGTTGAAACCTGGTATTTTGAAGTATGGAATGAACCAGACCTTAATAAAATATTTGGATTTGATATAAAAGAGTATTATAATTTCTTTTTTAAAGAAACTTATAATACAATAAAAGCTATAAATAAAAACTTAAAAGTAGGTGGTCCATCTATATTAGGCCATACTGTATTAGTAAGTGATTGGATGGATAATTACATAAATTATTGTATAGATAATAACTGCACACCTGATTTTTTTACTTTCCATAGCTACCCACTAGAATCACCAGAAATAGATAGTTTACTAAATATGTCTATAAATCAAATTACACAAAGTAAAGTACATATAGATAAAAATGAAAACTACTTAAAGGATTTAATAAATAGATTTAAGTATATATTACAACAGTATAAACTAGAGGACATAGAAATATATATGACAGAGTGGAATTCAACAGCATCTCATAGAGATTTAACGAATGATACTTTATATAAGGCAAGTTATATCGCTAAAAATATTTTGGAAAATATAGATAATATTCAAGGCTTTGGATATTGGATTGCTACTGATTTATTAGAAGAATCTAGAATAGATACAGACACTTTTCATGGTGGGTTAGGTCTAATTACTAATAATGGAATAAAAAAACCAGGTTTTTATGCCTATGAATTTTTAAGTAAACTAGGTAATGAATTAATACAAAGTGGAGATGGTTACTTTGTTACAAAACAATATGATACATATCAAATAATACTTTATAACTATTGTCACTTTGACAATCTTTATACAAAGGGAGATATATCTCATATAGATAAATGCAATAGATATGATGTTTTCAATAATATGGAGAAGTATATAAATTTAAACTTGAAGAATTTTAATAATGGTGATTATTTGTTTAAAGAATATACAATAGGTAAAGAAAAAGGGTCAGCATTTGATACTTGGATAGATATGGGACATCCTAATTGTATGGATGAAGAAGATGTTAAGTATATAAATAATAACTCAACTCCAAATATTAAAAAGCATATTCAACATATAAAAAATGAGTATTCTATTGAAGAAAATTTAGCTCCACATGAAGTTAAAATTTATACCATAAAACCAATTTACTAATATAAATCACTATAATAAGTTAAATTTTAATCTTATTATGGTGATTTTTTAATTTCATAGAACTTTAAAACATAAGCCCTTATTCTAAAATGTATTAATATTTGCATATAAATTAATTAAAAATCAAAATGAATTATTCTTTTAAAACCTATAAAATAGTAATTAGGAAAACGATACTACGGAATTAGGAGATAATATACATGAATATAAAAGAATTAATAAAAGAAATGACTATAGAAGAAAAAGCATCTTTATGCTCAGGATTAAACTTTTGGAATACTAAATCAATAGAAAGATTAAATATACCATCAATAATGATGACAGATGGGCCACATGGACTTAGAAAGCAAGCTGATGAATCAGATCATTTAGGATTAAACAAAAGTATTGAATCAACTTGTTTCCCAACAGCATCTGCACTTGCTTGCTCATGGAATAGAGGTTTAGTAAATGATTTAGGAGTAGCACTTGGAAAAGAGTGTCAGGCAGAAGATATATCTATAATATTAGGGCCTGGGGCAAATATAAAAAGATCTCCATTATGCGGAAGAAACTTTGAATATTACTCAGAAGATCCATACCTTTCAAGTCAATTAGCAAAACACCAAATACAAGGAACTCAAAGTCAAGGTGTAGGAACATCAATAAAACACTTTGCAGCAAATAATCAAGAAGAAAGAAGAATGACTATAGACACAATAGTAGATGAAAGAACTTTAAGAGAAATATATTTAGCTAGTTTTGAAACTGCAATAACAGAGGCTAAACCATGGACTGTAATGTGTGCATATAACAAACTAGAGGGAGAATTCTGTTCTGAAAATTATAGATTATTAACACAAATCTTAAGAGATGAATGGGGATATGAAGGCTTTGTAGTTTCAGACTGGGGAGCTGTAGTTGATAGAGATAAGGCACTACATGCAGGACTAGAACTTCAAATGCCAGCTGATGGAGGCAAAGGAGACTCAGTAATAGTTGAAGCTATTAAAAATGGAACTTTAAGTGAAGAAGTATTAGATAGATCAGTAGAAAGACTATTAAAAATAACGTTTAAAGCAGTAGAAAATAAAAAAGAGAATGCTACATTTAGCAAAGAAGAGCATCATGAATTAGCAAGAGCAATAGCAGGAGAATGTATAGTTTTACTTAAAAATGAAGGAGAAATACTTCCATTAGCTAAATCTGAAAAAATAGCAGTTATAGGTGACCTTGCTAAGAAAACTAGATACCAAGGTGGAGGAAGTTCACACATAAATCCAACTAGAATAGACAATGCATACGAAGAAATATTAAGCTTAGTTGGAGAAGAAAATGTATCATATACTAGAGGTTATGATTTAGAGGTAGATGATATAAATGAGGAGTTAGTAAAAGAAGCAAAAGAATTAGCTACTAAAGCTGATAAAGTAGTTTTATTCATAGGACTTCCAGAAAGATATGAGTCAGAAGGTTTTGATAGAACTCATTTAAATATGCCAATAAATCAAGAGAGTATAGTAAAAGAGTTACAAAGTATAAATGAAAATATAGTAGTAGTCTTAAGCAATGGTTCACCAATAGAAATGCCATTTGTTAAGGATATAAAAGGATTAGTAGAAGGATATCTTACTGGTCAAGCTAGTGGAAAAGCAATAGCAGATGTATTATATGGAGAAGTAAACCCATCAGGTAAATTAGCTGAAACTTTCCCAATGAAATTAGCTCATAATCCTTCTTATCTAAACTTCCCAGGTGATATAGATAAAGTAGAGTACAAAGAAGGTGTATTTGTAGGATATAGATATTATGATACAAAAGAAATTGATGTATTATTCCCATTCGGACATGGATTAAGTTATACAAACTTTGAATACAGTGACCTAAAAGTAAGCAATACTGAAATAAATGATAATGAAAAAATGACTGTTAGTCTAAAGGTAAAAAATACTGGCAAGGTTTATGGTAAAGAAGTAGTTCAACTTTATGTATCAGATGTTGAAAGTAAGATTTCAAGACCATCTAAAGAACTTAAAGGATTTGAGAAAGTAAGTTTAAATCCAGGGGAAGAAAAAGAAATCTCATTTGAATTAGATAAGAGAAGCTTTGCATACTACAATGTTAATATAAAAGATTGGCATGTAGAAACTGGAGAGTTTGAAATCTTAATAGGTAAGTCTTCAAAAGAGATAATATTAAAAGAATCAGTTACAGTTAACTCAACTGTTGAAATAAAAAAGGCAATTACTAATAATACTGCTATAGGTGACATAGCACATCATCCAGCGGTTAAACCATTAATGGATGGTATGATGGCTCAATTTGGAGCAATAGACTTAGGTGCAGGTAATATGTTTGTTGAGATGATGAAGTTTATGCCATTAAGAGCAATAGCTACATTTAATCCAGCAGCTGAAGATGCAATAAACAATATTATAAAACAAATGAATGAATAAAGTAAAAATTTATTAATCAGGGGAGATTATTATGAATTCAAATAACTATAGAGAATTAGTAGAAGCACTAGAAAAAAATATAGAAGTAAAAACGACTAATAATGGTGACATAATAATTAAGAAAATTCCAGATACAGATTTATCAGGATGTTTAGATCCACGAGTTTTAAATGTATTAATGAATATGGATAAATATTCATTTAAAGATGAAAGAGTAGATGATACTTTTATGTTCAATGGATTTCCATTAGGACAAATGAGAGCATCTATGGGATGGAATAATGAGGATATCACTACAACAGAAATAAAAACTACTTACAAAAACATTCAAGGTGAAGAATCAGAAATACCAGTAAGAATATATACACCAGAAAATATATCTAAAAATGCACCATGTTTAATATTTTTCCATGGTGGAGGTTTTATAGGTGGAAGTGTAGATACTGTTGAAAATCCATGTAAAGCATTAGCAGAAAAAGGAGATATGGTAGTAGTATCAGTGGATTATAGATTAGCTCCAGAAAATCCATACCCAGCACAAGTAGTAGATTGTTTTGATATAGTTAAGTGGGTTTATAAAAATGGGGAAGAGTTAAATGTTGATATAAATAAAATAGGGGTATCTGGAGATAGTGCAGGTGGAAATTTAGCGGCAGTTTGTGCTATGAAAGATAGAGATTTAAAAACAAATATGATTAAATATCAAGCGCTTATTTATCCAGTAGTAACTCTTTCAAATAAAGAATGCAAAGATTACAATTGGAGTATAGATGAATATGAAAGAGATGTTCATAAAGAGCTAATAGAAAAAATGGTAACTGCTATGCAAGGAGCTGAAGATTTGCTAACAATGCTATACCTTCAAAATCCAACTTTAAGTGAAGATGCATATGCTTCTCCATTGTTAGTAGAAGACTTAAGTGGACTTCCAAAAACATTAATGGTTGTTGCTGAATATGATTTCTTAAGAATTCAGGGAGAATGTTATGCAAAAAGGTTAAAAGAAGCTGGTGTTGATTGTAGAAGTATTAGATACAATGGAATGGACCATGCTTTTATTGACAAGACGGGATTATATCCTCAAGCAGAAGATTGTATAAATGAGATAGCGAAAGATATGAAATTGAATGTTTAGAAAATTATAAAAAATAATTGACAAAAAATTTAAAAAAGTATATTATATAAAAAACGACAAAATAAAACAGCAGTAATAAATGCTATGAAAAGGAAAGTAACCTTAAGAATACTTTTACAGAGAGCTTCTATTGGTGAGAAGGAGCAAAGGATATTAAAGTGAAAATGGCCTTGGAGCGGTGTACCGAGATCTATAGAGATTTAGGCTACAACGGGTTCACCCGTTACAGTGATAAAGTATAACCATAAATTTGGCGTACTTGATGAGGTTTGTATTGTGAAATACAAACAAATTAGGATGGTAACACGAAAGTTAACTCTCGTTCCTAAGATTAATTTCTTAGGGCGGGAGTTTTTTTAATGCATTAATAAATTTCAATTATATTTAGTAGCTAAAGTTTTAGTGGACTGTATGCTGAATATAGAAAGTTAAGGTTAGGACAAAATCAAAATATACAATAAGGGAGATTAAAAAAATGAATCAAGAAATTAAAAAAGGTAATCCATTAGCGTTATTGCCATTAGGTGTATTTTTATTATTATTTGTAGGAAGTGGAATAATAACTGGTAATTTTTATAAAATGCCAGCATTAGTAGCATTTCTAATAGCAGGAGCAGTAGCACTATTATTTAATAAAAAAGAAAGTTTAGAAACAAAAATGAATGTATTTTGCAAGGGAGCAGGAGATACAAATATTATTTTAATGGTAATAATATTTTTACTTGCAGGGTCATTTTCAAGTGTAGCAAAAGCAATGGGAGGAGTAGATTCAACAGTTAATTTAAGTCTATCAATACTTCCATCAAATCTTTTAGTAGCAGGTTTATTCGTTATAGGATGTTTCATATCAGTATCTATGGGGACCTCAGTTGGAACTATAGCAGCTCTAGCGCCAATAGGTCTTGGAATAGCTGAAAAAACAGGAATACCAGTACCGTTAGTAATCGGAGCAGTTGTAAGTGGGGCAATGTTTGGAGATAACTTGTCTATAATATCAGATACAACAATAGCAGCAGTAAGAACACAAGGATGTGAGTTAAAAGATAAATTCAAAGTGAACTTCAAGATAGTTTTACCAGCAGCAATAATAACAGTAATATTATTAACAGTAATAACTTTAGGTTATGACAATGTAGCTAGTCAAAGTTATGAATATAATTTAGTTAAAGTATTACCTTATTTAGTGGTGTTAATAGGAGCTTTAGCTGGAGTTAATGTATTTGCTTTATTAGGAAGTGGAATAATATTTGCTGGAACAATAGGGCTATTAACAAAATCATTTGATATATTTGGACTTATAGAAGCTATATCTAATGGTATTGGTGGAATGTATGAACTAAGTCTTTTATGTATAGTAGTTGGTGGAGTGGTATCTCTTATAAAGTTTAATGGAGGAATAGATTATATTCTATACTTTATAACAAGCAAAATAAGAAGTAAAAAAGGTGCACAGTTTGGAATAGCAGCACTAGTTAGTGTTATAGATTTATGTACAGCTAACAATACTATTGCAATAGTTACAGCTGGGCCATTAGCAAAAGATATAGCTGATAAGTATGAGATAGACCCAAGAAAAACTGCTAGTATATTAGATATATTCTCTTCTTGTTGGCAAGGGGTTATACCTTATGGAGCTCAACTTTTAACTGCGGCAGGAGTTGTAGGTATATCTCCTGTTGAGATATTACCATACTTATATTATCCAGGTTTAATGTTTATATGTGGAATAGTATCTATAGCATTTTCAAAAGAAATAAAAGAAAGTAAAAAGTCATCTAAGGCTGCATAGTAGTACATATAGATAGAGAATTGTAATGAAATTTTCATATGAATAGAGGTCGAATTAAGCTATAAGATATTAAAAATACATATAAAATAAATTTTATATTGAAAATTATGAAAATTAAAACTACAATAATGTTAAAAATGTTAAAAATATGTAAAAATTCTATGAAAAAGAGAGTAGATATAAATTAAGTTTCAGCGAGCTGGAGTTGGTGTGAGTCTAGTAATAAAATTTTTATTGAATAGAGCTTTGGAGGAGAATACTTGAACTAATAGTAGGGTATTAGGTGAATCTCGCCTTAAGAGATTTGAGTGAATAAGTATATTACTTATTAATTAGAGTGGTAACGCGGATAAATTTCGTCTCTTGGTTTTTAACCAAGGGACTTTTTTTTATTTTAAAATTATTATTAAGGGGGAGAAATTATGATAAAGTCTATTAAAATGCCACACACATATATACTTTTAACAAGTATAGCAATTTTCGCAGCAATATTAACTTATATAGTACCAGCAGGCAGTTATGAAAGAAAAATTGATAGTGAAACAAATAGAGAATATGTTTTGGCAGATAGTTTTCAAAATGTAGAACAAACACCAGTAACACCTTTTGGAGTAGTTCAATCTATTCCAAAAGGAATGAATCAAGGATCTCAAATAATATTTTTTATTTTATTAATAGGAGGAGCTTTTGGAATAATCCAAAAAACAGGTGCTATAAATGCAGGGATAGGAAAAATAGTAAGTAAAATTCAAGGAAGAGAAAAATTAGTAATTCCCGTCTTAGTACTGGTATTCTCCTTTGCAGGAGCTGTAATAGGATGTGCAGAAGAGTTAATGCCATTTTATCCAATAATAATATCACTATGTTTAGCCCTTGGATTTGATACTATAACAGGTACTGCCATAGTACTTATAGGTGCAGGCGCAGGGTTTGCAGGAGCATTTTTAAATCCATTTACAATAGGTGTAGCACAAGGTATAGCTGGATTACCATTGTTTTCAGGGCTTGCTTACAGAGTATTTTGTTACGTTATATTAGTAAGTGTTACTATTTTATATATTTATAGATATGCTAAAAAAATACAACAAAATCCTGAGCTTAGCGCTACATATGAAGAAGATAAAGTTAAAAGAAAAAAGACAGATATGCAACAGGTTGAAGAATTTACAAAGAAACATAAGTGGGTACTTATAGTATTTGCTTTAGGTATAGTGTCCTTAAGCTATGGGGTAATGAAGTTAGGATTTTATATAACAGAGTTAGCCGCAATATTCCTTATTATAGGAGTTATCGGAGGGTTAATCGGAGGACTAAAACTAAATGAAATTGCTGATGAATTTGTAAATGGAGCAAAAGATATGGTTCTAGGAGCGATGATGGTTGGTTTTGCAACAGCTATTATGGTTATTTTAACAGAAGGAAATATAATAGATACTATTATACACAGTATGTCAGCTATGATTACGAATTTACCTCCAGCACTTAGTGGAGTAGGAATGTTTATAGTACAAAGTTTAACTAATTTATTTATACCATCAGGAAGTGGACAGGCTGCAGTTTCAATGCCTATAATGGCTCCGATTGCTGATTTAGCAGGAATAAGTAGACAAACAGCAGTACTTGCATACCAATTTGGGGATGGATTTTCAAATGTAATTTCTCCTACATCAGGGTACTTTATGGCATCAATAGCAATAGCAGGTGTTAAGTGGGATAAATGGGCTAAGTGGATGTTACCTTTATTCTTAATTTGGATGTTATTAGGATGTATACTTATTACAATTTCGGTATATATAAACTATGGTCCATTCTAAATAAAAGGATATAAATAAGTATCATAAAGGAGGATTTGATTATGTACGATATAAAGATAATAAATGGAAAAATAGTAGATTTTGATAATAACACTTTTAATAAGGTTGATATTGGTATAAAAGATGGAAAAATAGTTGAAATAGGAAACATAACTGAAGATGCTATAAATACAATAGATGCAAAGGGAAAAATAGTATCGCCAGGATTTATTGATATTCATATGCATGAAGAATTAATAGACAGTATGGAAAATGATAATTATGATATAGCCAATAAAATGTGTTTAATGGGAGTTACAACAGCACATGGAGGTAATTGTGGGATAAACATCGGAGACACGAAAGAATTTATAGGATTTATAAATAAAAATGGTGCACCAATAAACTATGTAATGAGTATAGGTTATAATACACTTCGTGAAAAAATAGGTGTATTAGATAATTATAGAGAAGCTAATGATTTAGAAATAGAAAAAGTATGTAAGCTTATTAAAGAATACGAAGATTTAGGAGTAGTAGGATTATCCTTTGGAATTGAATATAGCCCAGGAATAACTTTTGAGGAAATGCTAAAAGTATGTAATTGTATAAAAGGAAGCAAATTATTTTTATCAGCACATTTTAGAAGTGACTGTGAAAAAGCAATAGAATCAGTAAAAGAAATGATAGATTTATCTAGAAAAACTAATTTACCTATGCAAATATCTCACTTAGGAAGTTGTAGTGCAACGGGTATGATGAATGAATCAATAGACTTAATACAAAAATCAATAGATGATGGATTAGATATAACTGTGGATTGCTATCCATATGATGCTTTTAGTACATATATTGGTTCGGCTATATTTGATGAAGGCTGTTTTGAAAGATGGGAAAAAGATTATGACAGTATACTTTTAACAGAAGGAAAATACAAGGGTGTAAGATGTGACAAAGAAACATTTTATTATGTAAGAGAAAACTATCCAGATATGTTAGCAGTTGCATTTGTAATGAATGAAGAAGAAGTAATTGAATGTATAAAAGCGCCTTTCGTTTTTGTTGGTAGTGATGGACTATTTAATAAATCACAAGGACATCCAAGAGGAGCGGGAACATTTCCTAGATTATTAGGAAGGTTTGTGAGAGAAAAAGAAGAACTTACTCTAATAGAGGCTTTAAAGAAAATAACTATTTTACCATCTAAGAGACTAGGACTTGAAAATAAGGGAAGCTTAAAAGTCAATATGGACGCAGATATAGTTATATTTGATGAAAATAATATAATAGACAAAGCTACCTTTGAAAATCCAACTTTAACACCTGTTGGAATAGATTATGTAATTGTAAATGGTAAGATAGCAGTAAAAGACAATACCTTAATAAATAGTAGAGAAGGAAAGTATATAAGCAGAAGTTAAAAATAGGGGGCAGATCATGGGGACTAAAGAACAATATCCAGTATTAGAAATAGACTTAAATAAAATATATGAAAATGCAAAGTATATAGTAAATTTATGTGAAAACCTAAATATAAATGTAGCGGGGGTTATTAAAGGTATTAATGCACAAGTAGATATAGTTCAAAAAATGGTAGATGGTGGATGTAAATACATAGCAAGTTCTAGAATTAGCCAGTTAATAGACATAAAAAAAGTAGGCATAAGTAATGAAAATATGTTAATTCGTATGCCAATGGTAAGGGAAATAGAGGAAGTGGTAAAATATATAGATATTAGTTTAAACTCAGAGATAGGAACAATAATAAAAATAAATGAAGAATGTGAAAAGCAAGATAAAGAGCACAAAGTAATTCTTATGATGGATTTAGGGGATCTAAGAGAAGGGATTATAGATGAAAAGGAAATTATAGAAACAGCAGTATATATAGAAAACAACTTAAGAAATATAAAACTTTATGGAGTAGGAACAAATTTAAGTTGTTATGGTTCTATAAAGCCAACTTACGAAAACTTAAGTAAACTATGCAAAGTAGCAGAGGATATAGAAGCAAAAATAGGTAGGAATCTAGATATAGTCTCAGGAGGTGCAACAACAACACTTTCTTTAGTACTAGATAACAATATACCAAAGAAAGTTAACAATTTAAGAATTGGAGAAGCTATTATTGTTGGTAGAGATTTAATAGATTACTGGGGCTACAATATAGAAGATAGTTTGCATAAAGATACATTGAAATTAAAAGCAGAAATTATAGAACTAAAGAGAAAACCAACTTATCCAATAGGAGAAATGTTTATTGATGCATTTGGTAACAAGCCTGTTTACGAAGATAGAGGCATAAAAACAAGAGCAATACTAGGTATAGGAAAGCAGGATTTTGTTACTACTGATACCTTACTACCTTTAACTAAGGGAATTGAAATAATAGGAAGCAGCAGTGATCATTTGATAGTAGAAATAAATGAAAATATAGAAAGTTTTAACGTAGGAGACGTAATTACTTTTGGAATGTTTTATCCAAATGCACTGTACTTAACAGCCTCTGAGTATGTAACTAAGGAATACGTATAATCCTTAGTTTTAGATATAGCACCTATATATTATTTAGATATTATAAAACTTTATACTTATGATATAATGTCTTTTAGATAAACAATAAGTTAAAAAGGGGAGCTACCTAATGAAAGAACATTACCATTGCAAAATATGCATAAAGTCACACGATACAATAGCATTATCTGAAGAATGCTTTAATAGCCACTCAGAAATAGAAAAATTAAGATGGATTGCAAATAGTGTAAATAATATAAGAATTTGGACTGAAGATAAAGAAAAGTTAAATGAATTAGATTATGACTTATTTAATAAAATAGAAGTGATTTGCGAGGAATTCAATATTTCAAAAATAAATCTGCCTTAGTATATTGTAAAATTATAAATATACTTGTTACTAAAAATAAAAAATGGGTATAAATAAAATATAAAACAACAACAAAGGGTGATACAAGTGATAAAATTTTATGGATACTCAAAATGATCTACAGTTAGAAAAGCCAAGGCTTGGCTTAAGGAAAATGATTTAAAATTTGAGGATATAGAAATAGTAAAAACTCCTCCAACTAAAGAAGAATTAAAGAGCATGTATGAAGTAAGCGGCTATGAGCTAAAAAAATTCTTCAATACTAGCGGTGTAAAATATAGAGAACTAGGATTAAAAGATATAGTAAAATCTGAATCTGATGAAAAGTTATTAGAAATACTAGCTAGTGATGGTATGCTAATAAAAAGACCAATAGCATTTAATGGAAAAAATGTTGTTGTTGGATTTAAAGAAGACGAATGGAAAGAAAAATTATTATAAAAAATTGTTAAATGACTATAAAAACAAAATTATAGTCCTTTTTAATTTAAGAAGTATAGAATAATTTAATTTGATTTGTAAAAACTAATTTTAACCAATAAAATTAGGAGGCAAATGAATTATGAAAAGATGGCTAGCAATTGTACTATCCCTAGCACTAGGAATAGGAGTAGTAGCATGTAGTAAAAATGAAGAAGTAAAAAATGAAGATGTAACTGGAAAAGTAGATTATAATGGGCAATATACAACTTTATACAATGATTACATAGGTCCTTTAGGAAGTTACTCTATGTACCAAACTCCAGATCTATCAATTGAATACTATAATACTAATGAATACCCAGGTAATGAAAAATATGTATCAGATGTAAAAGACTCATACATAGATAGCAAAGAAAAAATTCAAACTTTCGTAAATAGTCTTAAAAATGATTTAAAAACAGAAGACAAAGACATAGCAAAAATGAATGAAAATTTAATAGCTGAAGGTGAAAAAACTATAGCTAATATAGACAATAGAATAGCAAAACTTGACAAACTACCTAAAGATATATACAGCAAAAGCAAAGAAGACTTTATAAAATCAGTAGATGAAGCAACTAAACTAGAAGAAAATACAAAAACTAATTTTAACCAAATGTTAGAAGATATGAACAAAAAATTAAATATAGAAGTAAAGAACACACAACCTAATAAATAGATTGAGAAATACAAGTAAAATATAAATAAGCTAATTTAAGTAAAAAAGAAGTAGTTAACTTACTATATAGAAAATATAAATGATTTTTATAATAATCTGATAAAGAAGTAGTAGACTTATTTATCAGATTATTTTTATTGCATCAACAAAAAAAGTTTACTACATCCTTTAGAAAATATAAATTAGTTTATTTATTAATGCAATAAGTGTGTAATTACCTAAGCTATTTCTGAATATATTTTAGGAGATTAAAATATATAAAGGAGTAAAAATATGAGATGGATTAATGTAACCTCTGTTGAAGAATTGAAAACTCTTGGTAAATTTAGAGATATAACATGGGAAATAAAACAAGACCTAGATGAAATGGCAAATATATCAGGAAGAAACTGGAAAGTACTTTATGATAAAATAGTTAAATTTAGAGAATTCACCCGATTAGTAACAGTTCAACAACAAGATACCGATTCATACTTCACATCAAAAGCCAATGAATATATATTCTATCTTACAGAACTAGATGGAGAAATTAGAATGAAAAAGCTAGGAATAACAAAATCTCATTTTACAAATAAAAAGAAATCAAAAAAATGGAGAGATAAAATATCTAAACAAATACAATAATTGAGCAAGATAGCCCCTTGCTAAAGCTATGGGGTGGAATTGCTCGGTCTTGAACTTGATTAAACAGGTATAGAACACTCACCTTGAATATAGTTTTCTATGTAGTATATAATAAACAATATAGAAAGTGAGGTGAATAAAAATGATAAAAACTCATAGAGAGAAATTAAAACTAAATAAAGAGCAATTTGGATTAGTTAGAGAAAAGCAAATGGAAAGTGCTAAGTGCTGGAATGAAGTAGTTAAAATATCTAGGGAATATTATGATGAAAATAAAAAAT
>NZ_JBOFOR010000018.1:0-14889 GCF_051659545.1 Romboutsia sp.
AGTCCTTCTGAATTATTTTAGAGGGACTTTTTTTAGGTATTCTTCATAGAATAATAAAAAGTAATAAATTAATACATTTGCATTTTTAATATTAGTGTGATATCATCATATTAATTTATTATCAGGAGGAAAAAAATGAATTTAGAACCCGAGCCCGAGAGGCTTATGCTACAATTAGCTTTAATACTTGTATTAACAATGATAAATGCTTTTTTTGCAAGTGCAGAAATGGCAATGGTATCAGTAAACAAAAATAAAATCAAAAAATTAAGTCAAGAAAACAATTCTAATGCGAGATTACTTGAAACATTAATGGAAGAGCCAAGTAAATTCTTAGCTACAATTCAAGTTGGGATTACCCTAGCAGGATTTTTATCTAGTGCATCAGCTGCAACAGGCATAGCTAGTCAGTTAAGTTCAGTCATGCAAGTACCATATGGCAAAGAAATATCAATGGTGGTAGTAACAATTATTCTTTCTTACTTTACACTAGTATTTGGTGAATTAATACCAAAGAGAATCGCACTTGAAAATGCAGAAAAAATAGCTTTATCTTCAGCTAAACCAGTTTACTTTGTAGCAATTTTTACTAAGCCTTTTATTAAAATACTTTCATTATCAACAGGTCTAATTTTAAAAATAATGGGATATAAAGATGAAGCCACGGAAGAAAAAGTATCAGAAGAAGAAATAAGATCTATAATATCACAATCAGAGGAAGATGGATCTATAGAAAAAGATGAAAAAGATATGATAGAAAGTATATTTGAATTTAATGATAAAAGTTCAAAGGAGATTATGACTTCTAGAAAAGATACCTTCCTTATAGATATAGATGATGACATTCTAAAGAATATAGATGAAATTTTAAGTCAGTCTTATACGAGAATTCCAATTTATGAAGATAGTATAGACAATGTTATAGGTATACTCCACATAAAAGACCTTTTAATTGAAGCTAAAAAAGTAGGTTTTGAAAATGTAAACATAAGAAATATAATGCACAAACCGTTTTTTGTACCAAAAACTAAAAAAACAAATGAATTATTTAAAGTACTTCAGGCGAATAGAGTACACATAGCTTTATTAGTAGATGAATACGGAGGCTTTTGTGGTATAGTAACGATGGAGGATTTAATTGAGGAAATTATGGGTGACATTGAAGACGAGTACGACTTAGAAGAAAATGATATAATTAAAGTTGATGAAAATACATTTATAGTAGATTGTAGTATACCTCTTTGTGAGTTTAATGAGATATTTAACCTTAAACTAAAAGAAGGTGAATACGATACTTTAAATGGATATATTATAAATAAATTAGGTGAGATACCTCAAAAAAATGAAGATGTAGAAATAGAGGAAGAAAAAATTAACATTAAAGTAATAAAAACTAATAATAAGAAAATAGAAAACGTAAGAATAAGCTACGTATAAAATTTAAGATGATAAAAAATGAAGCTATGAAAATAATTTAATACTATTTTCATAGCTTTATTTATTTTTATAAACAATTTATGTGAACATCTCTTTGTAGTGATTTTCATAGCTTTACTGTGATTAAAATTGTATTAATTATATTAGCACAATTTTATTAGACCTAATAGGAAATTAGGTCTAATAATTAGAAACTTCTTCTAAATTAACATTAGAAAAAGTTTCGTGATAAGATTTAGGATATTGTAAATTACAATGTAGGACCTCATCAACGAAGTTTTCTTGACTATCTGTTACATGTTTAAGAGCATCAGCTTTTTCTTGAGTATCGATTATAACTCCTGAAGGTACAAATCTATTAGGAGGCATCCAAACCCCACCTGTAACCACTGAATTAGCAGATATATAGCACCCATCACCAATAGTTGCATTAAATACCATAGAATTAAAACCTACAAAAACTCTGTTTCCAATATAACAAGGGCCATGTATTATACTTCTATGAGCACATGTTACATAATTTGAAATATAGATTGAATATTCTTTTTCGTGAACATTAATAGTTGAATTTTCTAAACCGTGAAATACGCAACCATCTTGAATATTAGAATTTTTTCCAATGAAAAATGGAGTTCCCTCATCTGCTCTTATGCTAACATTACAAGCAATAAATACATTTTCATCAATAGTGACATCACCAATTATACAAGAATAAGGACCGATAAATGCTGATGCATGTACAGTAGGGTAAACACTAATAGTATTAAACGTTGTAATAGGGTTAGGAGCTAGCAAATAAGTATATTCATTTGTTAACTTATTTTCATACATATTTTTTCCTCCAAAGTAAAATAACTTAGATAATGTGTATTTTATTACAACAAACAATTATCTAGGTAAATTATATACTGAATAGAAAGAATAATTGTAATATTCATGTTAATTATTACAAAATATATTAAAAGTAGATTAAATATTAAGATATTTTGCTTAAGTTAAATTATATAAGAATTGTTAATTTGAAAATAAAAATATTTTGTTTAGAAAAATTTAAGATTTATGAACGAAGTTTTGTAAGATTTCTATGGTAATATAAATGTATACTAATTAGTAAACACAAGGAGGAAAAATGAAACAACATAATGTCTTAGTGGTAGATGATGAAAAAGAAATTCCCAATGCCATAGAAAGGTATTTAAAATCAGAAAATATAAATGTAATTAAAGCTTATGATGGAAAGCAGGCTTTAGAATTTATAGAAAAAGAAGATATACATTTAGTTTTAATGGATATAATGATGCCGAATATAGATGGAATAGAAGCCACAATGAAAATCAGAGAAGATAAAAATATACCTATAATTATACTAAGTGCAAAATCAGAGTATAGTGATAAAATACTTGGATTAAATATAGGTGCAGATGATTACATAACAAAGCCTTTTTATCCTTTAGAGTTAATAGCTAGGGTGAAATCTCAACTTAGAAGATACACTAAACTAAACAATTACAAAGAAGAAAATAAGGAGGAAGTAATAACTATAGGTGGAATACAACTTAATACAATTAGCAAAATACTAATGGTTGACGACGAAGAAAAGAAAATAACTCCTATGGAGTACAAAATCTTAGAAGTATTAATGAAAAATCCAGGCAGGGTATTTTCAGCAGAAGAGATATATGAAACTGTGTGGAAAGAGCACTGCATAAATACAGATACAGTAATGGTTCATATTAGAAGGATAAGAGAAAAAATAGAAATTAATCCTAAAGAACCTAGATATTTAAAGGTGGTGTGGGGAATTGGATATAAGTTCGAAAATAATAGAAAATAATGAACTAGATGAAGAAAAAGGAATAGAAAAACTTAGCAGTTGGATACGAAAATATAAGAAATTTAAAAATATTTGTTTCATTCTTCTTGGTATTATATTTGTACTAATGATGATATTTATACCTAATAAAAAACTTGTAATAACAATAGGTTTATTTACATTTATGATTATATTATCAATAAAAAAAATAGCACAAGATATAAAAGATATAGCAATTTTTCAAGAAATATATGAGATTACACATTTGTCAGAAGATGTAGTAGATATATTTGAAAGAACTAACAAAGAAAATGGAATGGAGCCTATACTTGGAAAAAATCACAAATCAATAAAAGAAGAATTATATAAAGTAGAAAAAATAATGTATTCTTCAATATTAAAAGGAAAACAAAGCGAAAATTTATCAAATGAACTAGTAGTGGAAGTTTCTAAAAAACTAAAAAAACCAGTAGAAAAAATAAAAAAGCATATAAAAGATTTAGAGAATAGTAATGAAGAAAATTATCATCTAATAATAAATGAATTAGAAAAAGAATCGTCTATGTTAAAGCACAATATTGAAGAGTTATTTGAACTTGCAAAAGTTGTTAATAAAAGTATAGATTTAAACCTTGAGAATATAGATATAGAAAATGTAATAAGACAAGCACTAGTAGAATATGAAGATAAATTAAAAGAGAAAAATTTAAACCTAATATACAATAAATCAGTGAAGAAACCAATAGTTAAAATTGATGGAAATCAAATGTGGAGAGTATTTGAAATAATTTTAGATAACATAGTAAATTATTCTAAAGAAAATAGCAGAGTTTATGTAAATGTTTATGAAGAAGATAAGAAAATAGGAATTAGTATGATTAATATATCAAAAGATGAATTAAATATTGATATTGAAACTTTTTTCAAAAATATAAGAGAAGATGAAAAAAATAATAAAATGGGATTAGCAATAGGATCTAACTTAATAAATGCTCAAGGTGGAAATCTAGACTTATTCATAGATGGAGATATGTTTAAGATAGATATTAAGCTTGATGCTATAAAAGAAAGTGAGGAATAGGATAAATGTTTGAATACTATACCTTTAAAAAGAACGATAAATACAAGTTATATGATAAAGATGAACTATATAATAGAATGGAACTAAGTAAAAAAATATTTATAGAAAAAGGTTATTGGTATACAATTTTATTTTTCTATATCTTATATTTTTATAATTTAAATAGTTTAACAGTTAAATATGACTATAGAGCTCACGATGTCTTAAAGATAGGAACTTTTATCATTGGATTAGTAGTACTATTTAGTTTAATTCAAATATTAAAACGCTCTATGTTACTGTATAAACTAAAGTTAGATTTAAACTCTAAAGAAGATAGTGATGGAATAAGGGTATTATACTCTAGTTATCTTGCAAAAAAGTGGTATATATTAATTAATCAAATAATTCTAATGGCGACAATAGTTTATTGCTATTATTATTATGGGTATTCTGAAATTAATTTAAACTTATTTCTAAATGTGCTGATAATCTTATTTTTAGTAAATATAATTAGACTGTTGATTACTTTAGGGATAAATAAATTTAGTATGCTTATGGTTAAAGCAACTCTTGAAGAATTTGTTAGTGAATTTGAAGAAAATGGATTTGATTCAGTTAATCTAGATGAAAAATTTGATTCACAACAAGGAATTGAATTTTTATCGGGGACAAGGTTTGTGGCTATTACTAAACAATTGAAAAGTTTATTAGATAAACTAGAAGAAGCTACTAACAAAGAAAAAAATAGTACTCTTGGAAAAACACAGTTAGTAACAAATTTATCACATGATTTAAAAACGCCACTAACATCAATAATAAATTCAATATATATATTAAAAAATGAGGAATTAAATCAAGATGAAGAAAAAGAACAAATAAATATATTAAAAGAAAAATCAGAAAGATTAAATACATTAATTCATAATCTTAATGAAGTTTTAAATTCTAAAGATGAAGAAATAGTTTTAAATAAAGAAACTATAGATTTAAATCAATTATTAGAAGAAACTATAAATAACTTTAGTTATAAGTTTAATAATTTAAACTTAGATGTTAGGTTAAAGTGCAGTGAAGAAAATGTAAAAGTATACATGGACAAAGATAAGTTAATAAGAGTTTTTGAAAATTTACTTGGAAATATAGCAAAATACTCATTGGAAGATACTAGAGTTTATATTGAAACAGTAAAAGATGAAGACAATACTGTTATAACTTTTAAAAATATATCTAAACACCAATTAGAAGTAGATAAAAACTCACTAGGAAATAGATTTGTAAAAGGTGATAAATCAAGACACGATGACGGTTATGGATTAGGGTTAAGCATAGTTAAGAATTTAATTAAAGTTCAAGGCGGAAAAGTAGATATTAATTCGCAAGGAGATTTATTTAAAGTTAGTATCAATATCAAAATTATATAATGTACAGGCAAATATTAAAAAGCTCTAATAATTAATTATTAGAGCTTTTAGTTTTACAAGATTTATCAACTAAATGCGATTTATAGTAAAAAATAACCATAATTATAGAGCCGATTAAAGCATCTATCATATCAGTTATAGTATCTACAAGTCCACCTGCTTGAGTATTCATTCCTAGAGTAGAATCTATAGTAAATTCGATAATTTCCCAAATACTAGCTACACCCATACTAAACATAAATAGATAAATTACTATAAATAGTGCACTTAATTTATAGCCATCTTTATTAGTAGTAAGTAAAAGATTATAAGCAATGGATACAGTTATAAAGCCAGACCAAATATGAAGAAAATCATCATAGCCTTTAAAGGCACCATAAAATCCAAAGCAAGTTCCTAATAGAGTTGAAAATAGAATAAACAAGCTACAGACTACAGAAAGACTAGTGGTTTTAATAATAGACTTTTTTCTGAAAAACTCTATTAGCAAACCTGTAATTATACAAAAAATACTTAGTCCAAAATTCATAATGCTTTTATTTGCAAATAGAAAATATAAAGCTGATAAAGTATATATTAAATTTATAACTATATTGAAAATACTTATATTAATCATCAGACCACCTCTTAAATTTTTAATAGAATACATTATATAATAAAATACAAAATATATCAAATTAAAACAAAAAACAACCTTATACATAAGAAAATTACTTCTTACATATAAGGTTTATTATTATTATTCTACATCGAAAACTTTATACAATACCCAGTTACAGATAGATAATAGTATTGATGCCCAAATAGCAGGCATAAATCCAGACAGATAAACACCAGAAACTATTGAAAATGCAAACTTTAAAACTACTGCATTAATTACTAAAGAAAACAAGCCTAAAGTAATAAAGGTTATAGGTAAAGATAGTAATTTTAACAGTGGCTTTATAGTAGCATTTAAAAATCCTAACACTATAGATAATGTAATTAATGAATATACAGAAGTAATCTGCATACTATCAAGTCCAAGAGATACTATATATAGAGCTAAAGCACCGATTATTATATTAGCTATTATACGTCTTATCATAAATACTTCTCCTTAATAAATTTTATATCAAGTATATTACAAGATTATGACTTTATCAAGTACAGAAGAAGATAAATATTTTGAATAGTACACTTTAGTTGTTGTAATTAGAAAACAACTACTTACTCACGAATTTTAAATCTTAATACAGTTTTTAACTTTTCAGGGTCAACTTTTCTAGGGTCAGAAATATAAACTTCTTTATGGATTTTAGACTCCCTTATATAGTTATTCTCAGCGCAGTATTTTTCCATAATATCAAAAGTCTCAGGTTCAGTGTCAAAGCTACCGATATGAAGCATTTGAAGACAAAGTCCTTCTTCAATTTCTTCAAATTTAACTTCATCAATTAGAGAATCTTTTTTCTTTTTTAGTACAAGTTCTTTTGCAAGGTTAAATAGTTGATCATCCACAAAATCTGGCTGTCTAATCATTAGTTTATAGACTAAGTGGTCTTTATCTAAATAATCTAGCTTTCTTCCTTCTTCATCTAAATCCCATACGCCTTCTAATGGAAATACTGTGTATTCATAATAGCCATAAGGGTAGATTTCTTTTTTTGGAAACATCCTTATAGTATAAGAAAGAGAGTATAGTGCCTCTACACATTTTTTGAAATCTTCGCCATTTGGATTTCCTTTTCCCTCAATAGTAAAATAGGACATCTTAGGTACATGGATAACGATGGGGTTATCTTTAGGAAGGTATAATTTTTTATCTTTTTTTCTCCACTCGTATTTCATAAATATTACCCCCTCATTTATTATAGGTTTAAAAAATAGTTATATTTTACATAATATCTGTAAATATGTAAGAATTCAACTATTTACTTGGTATATTTGAGTTTTTGTTTTTACTAGAGTATAATAATAGATAAAATTTAGATAATAAGGATGATAAAAATGGAGCGTATACCTACAAAAACAATTGTTTCAAGTCACTTTGAAAACAACAATTGGTTTGGACATAACTTTAATATGAATATATACAGAGGGTGCTGCCATGGATGTATATACTGCGACTCTAGGAGCAATTGTTATAACATAATAGAATTTGATAGAGTTAGGGTTAAGGATAATTCTACAGAAATAATAAAAAAAGATTTACAAAGCAAAAGGAAAAAAGGAGTTATTGGAACAGGCTCAATGAGCGATCCTTATAATCCTTTTGAAAAAAAAATAATGCTAACTAGACAAGCTTTAGAGTTAGTAGACAAATATAGATTTGGAATAGGAATAGCAACTAAAAGTCCATTAATTACAAGAGATATAGATATACTAAAAAGAATACAAGAACATTCACCAGTAATAATAAAAATGACAATAACTACCTATGATGATGAGCTATGCCAAAAGATAGAATCAAAGGTAGCTACTAGTTCTAAACGTTTTGAAGCAATAAAAGAACTATCTCAAAATGGTATATATGTAGGTGTGTTACTAATGCCTTTATTACCATTCTTAAATGACAATGAAGAGAATGTCAGAAAGATAGTGAGAAAAGCTTATGAAAGTGGAGCAAAGTTTGTTTTTTCCTATGGATTTGGAGTAACCTTAAGGCAAAATCAAAGAGAATATTATTTCGAACAACTAAACAAGCTATTTCCAAATGAAAATTTAGTACAGAAATATATAGATACTTATGGAAATAATTATACAAATTCATCATTAGATTACAAAAAGTTATGGAAGGTATACAAAGAAGAATGCGAAAAATACAATCTTTTATATAAGATGGAGGATATAATTAGAGAGTATAAGAAAAATTATGAAAAAGAACAAATAAGTTGGTTTTAAAATTAGGATAGATTAGCTAATTTTGAATTTAAAAAGGGATCCAATATAGATGGACACATTTTGTTGTGTAAACTATATTGAATCCCTTTTATGTATTTAAGGATATTTTTTATGTATGTAGCAAAATAAGAATGAAAAAATATGTGTATTAACATTGACAATACTACTAGTCGGTGATACTATATAGTGGTAATAAGTAATACTGAGTACTTGTAATACTAGATAGTGAAAGGAAAATAATATGGATAATATCACAGAAATGTTAAAAGGTGTACTAGAAGGCTGTGTTCTTGAAATAATTAGCAATGAAGAAACATATGGATATGAGATTACTAGAAAGCTAAATGAACTTGGGTTTACAGATGTTGTAGATGGAACAGTTTATACAATATTGGTGAGACTTGAAAAAAATAAGTTGGTAGAAACTACAAAAAAGAAGTCAGATATGGGACCTCCACGAAAATTCTTCACACTAAATGATTCAGGACGTGAGGAATTAAAGAAGTTTTGGGGAAAATGGGACTTTGTTTCAAGCAAAATTAATGAGTTAAAGGAGATGAAATAATGAATTTTTGGGATAAAATAACAGGTAATGATATTACAAGAGAATTTAAAAGTTTTGAAGCTAGAGCAAAAAAGTTACCAGTAGATTATCAAGAGGCATGGGAAAAAATTAAGGAAAATCTTTGGAATCATTCTGATTTTACTGGTCGTAACTTAATACCAATTATGGATAGTACTCTTTATATTCTTGAAGAAACTGCTGCAGAGGGTCAGAGTGTACAAAGTGCTTTAGGTGAGGATATACAAAGCTTTTGCTCAGCACTAGTTGGAGAAGAAAGTTCAAATTCTTTCCGTGATAAGTGGCGTAGGCAATTAAATAATAATATAGCAAAAAAATTAGGTAAATAGGAGGATACAATGGGAATACAAGATATAATCAAAGGCAAAAAAGAATGGAGAGTGCATGCAGCACGTGTAAAAGCACTTCCGAATGATTATCAGATAGTTTATAAAGAAATTCAAAAATACCTTTTTAAGGTGGGTCCTGTTGAGCTTACAGAAGGCATAGATTTACTTTCTGGAATTCTTGATTTCTTTGAAGAAGGTGTAGCTTTGGGAAAAGGTGTATTAGAAGTGACTGGAAATGATGTAGCTGAATTTTGTGATGAGTTAATCAAAGATTCAAAAATCTACGCTGATATTTATCAAGAATCTATTAATAAAGAAGTTAATAAGGAAATAAAAAAGTATACGGATAAAACAAAAGAATAAATAATTATAAGAGTACTAATAGGGGGGGGATAAAATGAAAGAAGATATACTAAAAATCAAATTAATCCAAATAAAAGAAAATAACTATGAGATTAATTTTGATGACTTATATTATTCTTTAGCCTTAGATATGCTTAAACACATTGGCACCACTGATGCAATACTTAGGGATGATTTGATTTATAATATTTTTGCAAAATGGATTAGTCAAAATCGATTTTCAAATCAACAACTTCAAACTTTTCTAGAAATCTGTACAGATAATGACCATTTAATGAAATGTGTTGGTAATGAAAATGATGATACGGTTTTTACTCGTACTTTTTCTGCACTTGTAATAGCCTTGATAATCTATTCTCACAATCAAAAAAGTTTCTTACCTGATAATATGATTTTTCAAACTAAAGATAGCATAACAGAGTACTATACAAAAGAGATAGATTTAAGAGGGTATATAGGTAATAAGGGGTGGGCTCATTCAGTAGCACATGGAGCTGATGTAATTGATGAACTGGCACAATGTAAAACTCTTAGTAAAAAAGATTTACAAGAATTACTTGTAATATTGAAGTTGAAAATATGCCAAGGTGAATATGTATATATTGATGGTGAGCCTGATAGAATAAGTATAGCTGTAAGAAGTATTTTTATGAGAGGGCATATTGATAGAGATACTATTTTAGAATGGTTAGAAAGTTTTAAAAACTATAATTCTAGAGAAAACTGGTCCATTGAATTGTATCATCAAAAAATTAATAGTACTAACTTTTTGAAGAGTTTGTATTTTACTTTGAAGGGAAGTATTGAAGATGTTATAGTGTTTGATAAAATTCAATACTTAATTTCTAACCTATAAAGATTATAAAAGCAAGTCGAGCTTATAACAAATGCTAGACTTGCTTTATATATTTTACTTAAATAGATATTTATACAACTTATAAAATGCATTTTTAATATCAACAGATTGTTTTTTATCCAGATTAGGTTGTATGCTTAGTGAAGATATAAAATTAGATTGATCATCTATATTATTTGAACGAATACCTGCAAAAGTACCATAGTAATCATCAAAATAATTACCAAGATCTAACACCTTTTGAGTATCCTCATTTCTTATTTCAAAGTTTATTGAATTCAAATAATCAGTATCAGGATTATAATTACATCCTAATATTTTATTATCCTTATTAAATACCACAGAGTAAGTAAGATTTGAAGAATCAAAACCTGCTAAATCAGATTTAATTTTATCAATAGTGATTGTTTTCTTCATAAATAAGTTATCTGCATAGTCTAAATATGCAGTTTCTAAGCTATCATATAGAGACTTTTTATTTGATTTATAATTTAATACTAGAATTACTCAAAGGGCTAGAAATACAATACATAATATTAGTTTGAATTTTTTCAAAGGTTACCTCCTATAGATAAAGTTAATGCAAGATGTGTGTAATAATAGTCTTTTAATATAAGTATATACAAACAATAATTGAATAGATAGCAACTTCAATAATTATAAAAGATTTTAAATATAAAATTTAAGCTACCATTAAGGTTAACCATATAAAATTTCCTTATATAAAACTATAATAATTAATAAGGGGATTTGTATATGAGTGTAAGAAAAAAAGTATTTATTAGTGCAATAATTTTAACTATAAGTTCTTATATGTTAGTAGGATGTAGTAAAGATACTGAAACAAAAACTACTACTTCCATAGATACATCTTACAATAACTTTTTTAAAGAAAATGAAGTAAAAGATATTCATATTGAAATATCAGAAAAAGATTGGAAAGACATGTTAGATAATGCATCAGATGAAAAATATCATTCTGCTAATATAACAGTCAATGATACAACACTAAAAAATATAGGAATTAGAACTAAAGGCTTTAGTTCTTTAAAATCAGTATCATCTAGCGATTCAGAGCGATATAGTTTTCGTATTAAGCTAGACAAATATGTTGATGGACAAAATTTAAATGGACTAGGTGAATTTGTATTAAATAACAATTTTCAAGATCCATCTTATATGAGGGAATATTTATCTTATAAAGCTTTAGAAAAACTTGGTGTGAATGTTCCCAAAACTATATATTCTAAGGTTTACATTAATGGAGAGTTATTTGGGTTTTATTTAGCAGTAGAAGCTGTTGACGATAGTTTTATTGACCGAATATCTGATGATGATGCTAAGGATGTTAAACTTTATAAAGCTGATGGAGAGAATTCTACATTAGTTGATGAGAAGTCTTTAAGTGGATTTAAGCTTTCAAATGGTAAAGATGATAATATGGCAGGTCTTAAGAAACTTGTTACTGCTATAAATTCAATTAAAGATGGAAATAAAGGAGACATAGAGTCTGTTTTTGATGTAGAGAGTTTCTTAAAATCAATAGCTGTAAATACTGTACTTGGAAACTATGATAGTTATAGTGGATCTAAAGCACACAACTATTTCTTATTAGAAGAAGATGGAGTATTCAAATATATTCCCTGGGACTATAATATGGCTTTTGGTGGGTTTATGGAAGATCAAGGTGCAAGTGTGACAGTATCAATTGATGAGCCTATTTATAATGTTGATTCCTCGAAGCGACCTTTAATTGAAAAGCTTTTAAGTGTTAAAGAATATAAAGAAAAGTATTATGGCTACATAAAAGAACTGGTAAAGTATTATGATAATTTTGAAGAACAAGTTAATGAGGTTGCTACTTTAATTAGACCTTATGTAAAAAATGATCCTAGTGCATTTTACACTATTGAACAGTTTGAAAAAAATATAGTTGCTAGTGGAAATCCACCTCAAATGCCTAATGGAGATAAAGCTCCTGAGAATGGAGATACTACTAAGCAGACTGAGGATGGCAAAACTCCTAATAAAGGTGGAGGAATGAATTTATCTGGTGATGTGGTATCTATTATGGATTATTTGCAACAAAGAATTAAAAATATTAAAAGTCAATTAAAATAATAAATAAAAATGCCTGATTTTGAAGTTATCATTATCAGGCATTTTTATTTTGCTAATTAAATTAATATAGAGAAAATTTAAGAAATCTAAATAAATGTAAAAGTATAAAAAAGTTATTTAATTAAGTATAAATTTAAGTATTATAAATTTAAAAAGTATTTTAAAATAAGTTTTGAGTGAAAATGAGTTTTTATACGTATTGATAAATAAAGAGAAATAAAATAAGGAGAACATCTATGGATAAATTTAAAGATAAAAAAATCCTCTACCTCTTACAAAAAAATCCTGAAGAAGGGGTAAGCCTAGCACTAGATATATATGGGGGTGCTGTAAAAACTATTTGTAGAAATATTCTAAACGATTGCAAAAGTGAAGATATAGAAGAAACTATTTCAGATACCTTTTTAAAATTATGGCAAAATGTAGATAAATATAAATTAGAAAAAAGTACTTCACTAAAAAGTTATATATATGCCATAGCAAGAAATACTGCCCTTGATAAAAGATATTGCAAAACGCTTAAATCTTCCTCCTAAAAAAGTTGAAAATTACCTTTTTAGAGGTAAAGAAAAGCTAAAAAAATCCCTAATAGAAGGAGGAATTATGTATGAGCAGGATAGATAAATTAGTTGATAAAAAGTACTGTGATAATTTATTAGATAATGAAGCACCTTTAAGTAAAGATGAAAAATCAAGAATTTTACAGATGACAATGGATAAAATGCCAACTAATAATATGAAAAAATATAAAAAGAAAAAGTTACTAGTAGGTATATTAGTTGCAACTATGATGCTTAGTACAGTTGTTATGGCTAATGAGTATTTTGAATTAAACCTAGATAATAAATTATTAAGCTATTTAAATATAGATAAAAATAATGAGTCACTTAATGGAGCAGGTTCATATATAAATAAATCTGTTAGTGAAAATAACTTAAAATTAAATGTAAAACAAACTCTAGGAGATAAACATAGCTTATATATACTAATTGATGTTGAGGCACCTAAGGACATGATAATACCAAAGTATGCAACCTTTAATGAAATGGATGTGAATTTAAGAAAAAGTTCTTCTTCAGGTTGGGGGTTATTAGACATAGAAGATGAAAATCCAAAGGATAACAAAAAAAGTTATATAATCTCTTTTAGTACAGAAGGGAAATTAAAAAGAAATGATATTTCCATAGACTTTGAAAATTTTGGATATTATAAAGAAGATGGTGAATTTATTACTTTAGTTGAAGGAAGTTGGAAGATTTCATGGAAACTAGATTATACAGATGTATCAAAAGAAGTAGTGCTTAATAAATTTGTAACTACTAAAAAGAATAAGTATTTTATTACAACAGTTAATATTTCCCCTATTTCAGTATCGGCAAATATAATAGGCCAAAATAATGGAGACTTTATGATACAAGAAGTTACTTTAAAAGATGGAACTATTTATAAGGAGCAAGATTTTATATCAAGTGGTGCTAGTAGTTCTTTTCTAAAGGCATTCTCAAATGTAGAGTTTAGCAAAGCAGTTGATGTGAATGAGGTTGACAGTATAACTATCGATGATAAAGTTATTAAGCTAAATAACTAAAAATATAGTTCAAAAATAAAATAGACTTATATAAGTGCTTAAGGTTATGCCTATAGTTATGTTAAAATCATATAGTGACTTAAAGAAGGAGAAATTATTACAATGATAAGACAAATAGAAAACAAAGATATAGATAAAGTAATGGAAATATGGCTAGAAAGTACTATAAAAGCACATGATTTTATACCTAAGAAATACTGGGAAGATAATTATAATACTGTAAAGGATGTATATATACCTATGGCTGATACTTATGTATATGAAGATAATGAAGGTATAAAAGGGTTTATAAGTATTACTAGACAGTCAAAAGTTCTAAAAAAAAATAACCCTTTTATATAGATTTATAGTATCCTAAAAGTTACAACACAGAAAGGATAAAATCTATTAAAGAGTTATTTACATATAATAACACATTATTTAGATTGATAC
>NZ_JBOFOR010000019.1:0-3927 GCF_051659545.1 Romboutsia sp.
CATACAGATTAAAGGAAACTAAAGAATGGCTAAACAGTATGCCCAATTAATCTAAATTTATACTATAAAAAAGTTTATACATGTTTTGGTGGAAGAATTTTTAGCTGCAATTTGGTATAAAAAATAAGTATAAAATACATGGGATAGGAACTATCCTATAAGCTTGGAGATACTTAGTACAATTGTACTATTGACCAAGAAGCTCACACTTCAAACGTTACCGTAGGTAGTTAAGTGGTGAGTAGTTCACTAAGACAAATGGGGATATTACTGTAGAAATTTCTACAAAAGATAATATACAAATAAAAGTAAAAGATACTGGAATAGGTATACCTGATAGATCAATAATTGAAGAAGAAGAAAAAATAATACAATATGACCCTATGAATATACAAAGAATGCAAGTTAAATTTTACGATATCTACAAATAAAATTTTAAGAAAATTAAGTGTTAGGAGTATATATCTTACCAAATATAGAAAAAGTGTTATAATAAAAAGTATTGGAAAGTAACAAACAGATATATAATAATTGAGCAAGATAACTCCTTGCTTTAGCTATGGGGGAGTGTGTCAATTCTTGTGAAAGGATAAATGAAGAATGCAAAATAAAATTTTAGTTGTAGATGATGAAAAGGAAATAAGAGATTTATTAGAAATATACTTGCTAAATGAAGGATACAAGGTAATAAAGGCAAGTAACGGAGAAGAAGCTATTGAGGTATTAGAAAAAGAAAGTGTCCAATTAATTGTACTTGATATAATGATGCCAAAGATGGATGGCATAGAAGTTTGTAAAATAGTTAGAAGAACTATGAATACACCAATACTAATGTTAAGTGCAAAATGTGAAGATATGGATAAAATACAAGGCATAATGACAGGTGCAGACGATTATATTACTAAACCTTTTAATCCATTAGAATTTATAGTAAGAGTAAAAGCCTTACTTAGAAGAGCTTATTATTTTAATAAGACTGAAGAAAAAAGAGACAATACAATTACAATAGATTCATTAAGAATAGATAAAAGCAAGCACTTAGTAACAATAGAAGATAAAGAAGTAACTTTAACCTCTAGAGAGTTTGATATATTATACTTACTAGCTAGTAATAGAGGAAAAGTGTTTACTTCTGAAGATATATTTTCTAAAGTATGGAAAGAACAATATTTTCAATCTAATAATACTGTAATGGTGCATATGAGTAGAATAAGAGATAAAATAGAAAAAAATATGAATGGAACTAAAGTAATACATACAGTGTGGGGGGTAGGATATAAAATTGAAAAATAAACCTAAGTACCTTCTTAATGTGTATAAGTATATTTTTATGCAAGGAGTATACTTAATTATTAGCTTTTTGATTTCAGTATTTATACTTATCTCTACTTATAATGTTTTGCAGGATTTATATAGTGCTAGGATATATAGAGACATATTAGATGTTATACTAAATATTAAGTATTATGTATTTGGTGATTCTATTTACTATTTAATAGCAATTATACTTACAGTATGTATTTATTTAATAATTAGCTACAAAAGTAATAGTAAAGTAGCAACCTTAATGGAAAGTGTAGAAATTATGGCTAATGGAGATTTAGATCAGCGAATAGATATTGATTCAAAGGATGATGTAGGTAAAGTAGCTAATAATATTAATATTATAATAGAAAGATTAGAAAATATCACTGTAGAAGAAAGAAAAGCTCAACAAACTAAAAGTGACTTAATAACAAATGTATCTCATGATTTAAGAACACCATTAACTTCAATAATAGGTTACTTAAACTTAATAGAAGAAGATAAATATAAAGACGAAGTACAATTAAGATATTACACTAATATAGCTTATGAAAAATCTAAGAATTTAAATGTACTTATTAATGATTTATTTGAACTTACAAAATTACAAAATAAAACTTTACCACTTAATAAAATGGAGATAGACTTAGTGGAGCTAATTAGCCAAGTGGTATCTCACCTAGAGTACAATATAAGCAAAGAGAATATGGAAGTTAGAATAAATTTCTCTGAGGATAAACTAATTGTAAATGCAGATCCAGATAAATTAGTAAGAGTATTTGATAATTTAATTAGCAATGCATTTAAATATGGAAGTGAAGGCAAATATATTGATATAGTAACCAGTAAGATTGATAATATGGCAAATGTAAAAGTAATAAACTATGGAGAATCAATACCTCAATGTGATATACCATATATATTTGATAGATTTTATAGAGTTGAAAAATCAAGAAATAGAAATGACGGTGGTTCAGGTTTAGGTCTTGCCATAACTAAAAATATAATCGAAGTTCATGATGGAAATATTTTAGTAAACAGCAATAATAAAATGACTATATTTGAAATAAACCTGCCTATAAGCTCACTAAATTAGTGAGCTATAATTATTAGAAAAGTACTTCTACAACTATTGTAGAAAGTGGAGCACATGATGTATTATTAAAAGATAGTAGGCAAATATAATACAATTAAAAATCATAAAATATTAAAATTCACACATAGAAGGAGAAAGAGACATGGCAGAAATAAAATACGATATAGTAGAAGAATTTGGTGCAGTTAGTGAAACAGGTTCAGGATGGACTAAAGAATTAAATTTAATCAGCTGGAATGGTAGAGATGCAAAATACGATTTAAGAGATTGGTCACCAGAACATGCAAAAATGGGTAAAGGATTAACTTTATCAAAAGAAGAATTAAAAGGTTTAAAAGAATTATTAAATAGCATGGATTTATAATAATGAAGAAATAAAAAAATTGATATTTTAAGTATATATATAGTAACTTTATATTATTTATTGTCATATTATAAAAATAAATAAAATTATTTAGGGGGACATTATGAATAGAAGATATGACAATAAAAAAGAACAAAGAATCCCAGGTGGAGTAATAGTATTTCCTCCATATGGACCAGGAGGACCAGGCCCAATATTTCCACCATGGATAAATCCAAAACCACCAAAACCACCAGGACCAGGACCATTTCCACCTGTTCCTCCACTTCCACCATCTCCAGGGGAAGTAAAACTTAAAGTGAAAATAAAGTCAGTATATGAAAATAAATTTATAGTAGTAGGAGAAAGTGGATATTTATATGCTGCAGAAGACAAATATAGTAAAAATAGTATATTTAAACTGATAATAGATGGAAATAATGTGAAGATAAAATATGGAGAAGATAGTTTTGTTAGATTAGACAATAGAGATTTTTTAATTGCAAATTCTAATAAAAAACAAGCGACTATATTCAAAATTTACAAAGTAGATAAAGAAGAATATGTACTACAAGCACCTAATGGATATTTTGTTAGAGTAAGGGAAAAAGATAATCTTCTTGTTGCAAAAGCAGAAAATGCAGGAGAAAAAACTAGATTTAAATTTAAAATAGTAGAGTAAAATAATTCTTCTAAAACTAATAAAATAAAGCAAACCTTACACAAAATTAACTTAACTATACACCAAACAAAGTCAACTATACTAGTAGTTGGCTTTGTTTTTTTATATTTATAATATGTAAATTTATATTATTTTAGGGAATCATAAAAAGTAAAACAATTTCATAAAGATACAATAATTGAGCAAGATAGCCCCTTGCTTTAGCTATGGGGTGGAATTGCTCGGTCTTGAACTTGATTAAACAGGTATAGAACACTCACCTTGAATATAGTTTTATATGTAGTATACAATAAACAATATAGAAAGTGAGGTGAATAAAAATGATAAAAACTCATAGAGAGAAATTAAAACTAAATAGAAATCAATTTGGATTAGTTAGAGAAAAGCAAATGGAAAGTGCTAAGTGCTGGAATGAAGTAGTTAAAATATCTAGGGAATATTATGATGAAAATAAAAAATGGATAAGCAACTATGATATTCAGAAGTTGGTCAAAGGTAGAT
>NZ_JBOFOR010000020.1:0-11872 GCF_051659545.1 Romboutsia sp.
TAGAAATGCTTATTGAAGATATGCTTGAATTATCTAGATTACAATCTAATAATGTAGCATTAGAAAAAAGTTATGTAAGTATAGATGAGATTATACATGAAATTTATGATGAGTTCCAAATTAGAGCAGAAGATTTAGATATTACATTTAATGTACCTAGAGATATAAATGATTTACCGATGATATTTGCTAATAAGTATAGAATAGTTCAAATCCTTGTCATACTATTAGATAATGCATTTAAGTTTACTCCTGTTGAAGGTGTTGTAGGTGTTGTAGGTATAGGAATTATAGAAGAAGAAAAATTAATAAGGGTAAGTGTATATGATACAGGAGTAGGAATTGAAGAAAAAGATATACCTTTTGTGTTTGAAAGGTTTTATAAAACGGATAAAGCGCATGCGTCTATGGGAACAGGAATTGGATTATCTATTGCATATGAAATAATAAAACAGCTAAATGAAAGTATTTATGTAGAATCAAAGGTAGGAGAAGGTTGTAAATTTACATTCACAATAACTAAAATATAAATGTAATATTAGTTATAAAAAGTACAAACAAAAGTCGGATTATAGGGTAAATATGAAAATATTTTAATATATTAAAAATAAGTTAAAAATTGGTTAAAATATTAAAAAACTGTGATAATATTTAGTTAAATTAAAAATTAATATTATAAGATTTATAGGAGGTATTAAAATGTGTGGAATAACAAGAAATGAAGCATGGAGGCTTTTGACAGAATATAATAAGGATGAATTTCATTTAGAACATGCTGAAATAGTAGAGAATACTATGAAGTATTTTGCAAAAGAATTAGGATATGAGGATGAAGTAAATTACTGGGGTATAGTAGGATTACTTCATGACCTTGATTTTGAACAATACCCAAATGAACACTGTATAAAAAGTCAAGAAATAATGAAAGAAAGAGGAATTGATGAAAGAATAATTTATTCTACAGCTAGCCATGGATATGGATTGACAGTAGATATTAAACCGGAGCATGAAATGGAAAAAGTACTTTTTGCAGTTGACGAGTTAACAGGCCTAATAGGGGCTGTAACTGTAATGCGACCTTCAAAAAGTGTTCAAGATTTAGAATTAAAATCCGTAAAGAAAAAATTTAAAACTAAAGCTTTTGCAGCAGGTTGCTCACGTGAGGTAATAGAACAAGGAGCAGATATGCTTGGATGGAGTTTAGATGAGTTAATGCAAAGAACTATTGAGGCACTTAGAACTTTTAGAGATTAGACAGTAACTATATTAGGGGGAGATATGACTTTAAGGAGTTTAGAAATATTTGTGGCAGTAGCAAGATGTGGGAAAATGAGTGAAGCTTCAAAACAACTTCATATTACTCAACCAACTATTAGCCAAGCTATTAGTGAATTGGAAAGAGAATATGGAATACTACTTTTTGATAGACTATCAAAAAAACTTTACATAACTGAAGCTGGGAAACAACTTTTGGGATATGCTCAGAGTATATTGTCCCTTTCAAATGAAATGGAAAAAAATATGAGCAATTTATCTTTAAATAAAACAATAACATTAGGGGCTACAATGACTGTAGGTAAGTGTGTTTTAGTAGATATTGTGAGAGATTTTGAAGAGGTTTATCCAAATATAAAAATTCAGGTTATAATCGATAACACTTCAACTATTGAAAATATGCTTTTAAATAGTGAGATAGATATTGCTATAGTAGAAGGAATAATTAAAAGTACTGAACTTGTAATAAATCCAATTATACCAGATAATCTAGTACTAGTATGTCATAAGAACCATCCTCTATATGAAAAAAATTGTATAGATATTGAGGAACTTTCATCTTATCCATTTATACTTAGAGAAGAGGGCAGTGGAACTAGGGAGGTATTTGAAGATTATATTAGAAAAAAACATGTATCCATTAATGTAAAATGGAATTGCCATGGCTCTGATTCTATAGTAGAAGCAGTTTTAGCTAATCAAGGTATAACTGTTATTTCAAAACGATTAGTTGAGTCTTATGTTAAAGAAGGGACTTTAAAGATAATACCTATTAATAATACAAAAATGGATAGAAGCTTTAGTTTAGTTCATCATAAAACTAAATATTTATCAGATTGGCTAAAATGTTTTATGCAATATATAAAAGACCTAGAAAGAGTGTAGATATTACACAAACTTTTTAGGTCTTCTTTTATTGTTTTCTACTAAAGTATCTTATACTAATAAAAACTGTAAAGCATTAAATAGATATCCTGTTATTGTAATTCCAATTACTACAATTCCTATAAATATACCAAGTAACTTTGGTTTTACAACTTTGCTTAGCATTATTATTGATGGTAGGGATAAGGCAGTAACACTCATCATAAATGCTAGTACAGTTCCTATAGGTACTCCTGCCATAAATTATTCCTCCTAATATAATAAATAAACTTATGATTACATTATAAATAAAAAAAAATTGATTTGACAATACTATAATAAAAATTAATCAAAAAAAATTGATATAGATTCATATATATAGTTTACAAATGAACACTAATTGAATAATATATGATTAGAAGCGAATATATTAATCTATTGGACTAATCAATAAACCTATCTCGAATAAAATAACAAAATATAAAAATATAATGTAAATAACTGGGGGAGATAAAATGGGAATTTATTTAGATAATGCGGCAACATCATGGCCTAAGCCTAAGGTAGTTTATGATGCTGTTTATGATTTTATGATAAATAATGGAACATCATCTGGAAGAGGTTCATATAAAAAAGCTATGGAATCGGATAGACTAATTTATGAAACTAGAAAACTTATTGCACAATTCTTTAACTTTAATGATCCTAAAAAAGTAATATTCACATCAAACATTACAGAATCCTTAAATTTAGCACTAAATGGAATATTAGAAAATGGTGACCATGTAATAACCAGCAGTATAGAGCACAATGCAGTATGGAGATGCCTAAAAACATTAGAAAGAGATAAAGGTATTACAATAACAAAAATTAATGCTACTAAAGATGGCTTTACAAATCCCAAAGATGTAGAAGAGGCTATAAATGACAAAACAAAACTAATAATATTTAATCATGCATCAAATGTATTAGGTACAATATCACCAATAAGAGATATAGGGAAAATAGCAAGAACTCATAATATACCTTTCTTAGTAGATGCAGCACAGACAGCAGGAGCATACCCGATAGACATTCAAGAAGATAATATTGATTTATTAGCATTTACAGGACATAAAAGCCTACTTGGGCCAATGGGAACCGGTGGATTAATTGTAAACTGGGATGGAGATATAAAACCTCTAAAATCAGGTGGAACAGGTGGAGATTCAGCCTATGAATATCAACCAGATTATTATCCAAATAGATTAGAAACTGGAACTTTAAACGTAAGTGGAATAGTTGGACTTAGAGAGTCAATAAAATTTATTAATAAGGAAACTATAGAAAAAATTCATGATAAGGAATCTAAAATAGTAGAATATGCACTTAATAGATTAGAAGAAGTAAAAGATATAGAAATCTATGGTCCAAAAGATAGTGAAAAAATAGTAGGTGTAATTTCTTTTAATATAAAAAATAAAAGAGCAGAAAATGTAGGCTATGAATTAGATAGCAAATACGACATTATGTTAAGGGCAGGTCTACATTGTTCACCAAATGCACATGATTTAATAGGAACCAAAGAGATAGGTTGTATAAGAATTGGAATTGGATACTTTAATGAAAAGGAAGACATTGATAAATTAGTTGCTGCACTAAACGAAATTACTCTGCAAAACTAAAGTATAGGAGATGGATTATGTATTTAGAACACATAGAATTAAAATTTATAGAACCATGCACTACTACTGGAAATAAAATAAAAATTATTACAGAGTTATCAAGAGATGTATCAGATATTTTCCCATATTTAAATACACATATTAAGTCAGCTATGTACAACAAAACAGCTTTAACATTTTCATTTAAACTAGGCCAAAAACTAATAACCTTATTTCCAAATAGATTGACTATCACAAAGTTACTTAATGAAACTGATGCCTATGAAATGATGGATTATGTACAAAATTTAATAAATGAAGTGGATGCAAATAGAGACAATATAATTCCTTCAGATAATATGAGAAAACCACCAAGCCCAATTGAAATATACAAAAATCTACCAAAATCAAATTGTAAAAAGTGTGAAGAAATAACTTGTATGGCCTTTGCAAGTAAGCTATTAAGTGGTGAAAAAAGCATAAAAAGATGTGAACCTTTGTATGAAGAAGTTAATTTAGAAAAATTAGAAAATCTAGAGACCATGATGATGCTTTTAGGGTACGAAGTATAACTTTTAAAGGAGTAGAGCCATGAAAACTTGTGGAAACTGTGGAATAGGAAGTAAAAAAGATGGTAACAAAGTTGAATGCTTTAAATATAAAAATATAAAAAACTTAGATGAAGAAAGTAGCAAGTGTCTTTACTATATGGAATTTAAATATGAAGATGGAGAATTGATGAATCCATTTCAACATTTGCTACTTAAGGAGCAAGACATAAAATCTAAGCATATGAAAAATACAATATAAATTAGTATTTAATAGGGGGTATATGTGATGGAAGAAAAAAAATTACCAGGATTTATTATGTGTGTATGCACTGGGAAATGTCCAGGATTTTTAGAAATGGATATTTGGGATTTTATAAACCAAGTTAGAATTGAATTGCCTGTAGAATATGCATTTATACATCCACAACTATGCGAAGAAGATGGAGACAGATTCTTAGCAGATTTTTTACAATCTGGTAGACAACTAATTATAGGTGGTTGTGCACCTAATATGCAAAGAAAAATGTTTAAAGATGCTTTTAAAGAAGCTGGTTTGGATGTAGAAAAAGATTTAGTAAAACTAGATATTAGAGATATGAGCACTGAAAAAGCAGTAGATTTAGTAAGAAAAGCATTAAAAGATATGGGATTTGAAGAAGACATGGTGTTATAAGGAGGTGATAATATGAGTAGTGGAAGTATGGAAGGGACTACTTTTATGGGAGTACCAAGAGAAAAAATTGATTGGTGCCCTAGAATAGATTATGTTAATTGTAATTACTGTATGGAGTGTGTAAAATTCTGTCCTCATAATGTTTTTGAGGTTAGAGAAAATGATGAAATTAAGTTGATTGTTAAAAATCCAGAAAATTGTGTGGTATTCTGTAGAGCTTGTGCCAAAACTTGTGGACCTGATGCTATAGAGTTTCCAAGTAAGGCAGAGACGACAAAGTACATTAAGAAAATAAGGATGGAGATGGATACTAATGAGTAATTATGCAATTCTTCCTTGTAATGGATTAGATAAGTGTGCTGGATGTATATCAAGAGAAGTGGCTTTAATGTTAAGTGAAAAAATAGAAGCAGAGATTTTATGTCCAGTCTTTTATAGGATTTCAGAAACTAAGTACAATAATATATTAGAAGAATATAGCTTATTAGTTATTGATGGGTGCAATACAAAGTGTGCTACTAAGCTAGCTAATGAAAAAAACTTAGAAATAAAAGATAGAATAAATGTAAGTGAAGAAGCTAAAAACCACAATATTCAGATACATAAGGAGCTATCACTAGGTGAAAATGAAAACAAGCTTGTAGAACTTATAGTAGATAAGTTTATACAAGATATAAATAAGCAAAATAATGAAAATAGTAATGATCTAACTTTGAATGAATTTGAAGAAAAATTTAACTATGAAACTTACAAAAAAGATAAATTTATATTCAAACTGGCAATAAATGAAAAACTTTATTTTAATGAAAATGACAGTTGGGCATTTGTTGATGGAGATATAGCTACAATTGGGGTTACAGATTATGTACAGCATAGCCTTGGAGATATAATGTTTTTTGAACCAGCCAAATTAGATGAAGATATTGAACAATTTGGAGAACTAGGATGCTTAGAATCTTCTAAAGCAACTTTTGAAATAGTATCTCCAGTTTCAGGAAAAATAATAGCAGTAAATAATAACTTGGAGGATTTACCTGAATATGTAAATGAAAATCCATATGAAAAAGGGTGGTTAGTAAAAATTAAATTATCAGACTTTGAAGAAGACAAAGAATTATTAATAAAAGATAAAGAATATATAGAAGTATTGATAAGAAAGGTGGAAAACTTCCATGTCTAGTTATAAAGTTATTCCATGTAGTGGAATTGGAAAAGTACATGGAGCTATTGCTAGAGAAGCAGCTATAGAAACATGTAAAAAATCAAATGGTGAATGTGAATTAGTCTGTTTAGCTCACTTAGTATCAGGAGATGAAGATGCAAAAGAAAAATTAAAAGATGTTCAGTGTATTACTATAGATGGATGTCCTGCAATGTGTGCTGCGGTAAATGTAAAACTTGCAGGTGGAGAAATTAAAGAAAGTGTTAGAGTTATTGATGAAATGAAAAAACACAGAGGAATAAAGCCAGGGACAGCAACTTATTTAGAAGAAGATGGGTGGAAAGTAGTAGATAATATTGCAGAAAATATTTGCAATACCTTAGATTTAGGAAGAGTGGAGGCAAAGTAATATGGAAAATAAAATAGGTATAATCTCTTGTAGTGGGGAAGAGTGTTTTGCAGGAACGGCTACAAGGCTAGCTACTAGAAAAGTACTTGAAACTTATAAATCAGAAGAAAGTGTAACCATATGCTTGCCTTTATTTTTAGCTGGAGGAGAGGAAGAAAGAAGTTTTGCAAAAGAATATCCTACAATATCAGTAGATGGATGTAACAAGTTTTGTGCTAAAAGAGGAACAGAAAAATACAGCGGAGAAGTAAGTGGATGTGTATTAGCTACAGATATAATTGATGAAAATTTAGCTTTTAGTAAGGATATATCACTAAGGGATTTAAAAGATGAACATTACAAAGCTATAGATAAATTAGCTCAAGCTATAGTAAGTGAATTTGATAATGTGAAAAGAGGTTAAAATTTGGAACTAATACAAATGCTAAAGGCTCTAGCAGATGACACTAGGATTAGAATAATAAACATACTAAGAGAAGGAGCACTTTGCGTATGTGAAATAGAAGATATACTTAATATTACTCAATCTAATGCATCTAGACATTTAAATAAACTAATGAATGCAAAACTAGTAACTTACTACAAAGAAGCAAAATTTGTTTATTATAAAATAAATGAAGATACAATTAATAGTTATCCTTTTGTAAAAGAACTTTTAAATAATGAATTATCTAAAATAGATAATTTAAATAATGACTATGATAATCTTAAGAACTTTAAAAAACAGGGCTTGAGTTGTGAGACTCTAGTAGAAAAAAGAAAAAAACAAGATAATTAGATTTAATAGAGTATTCAAATGTGGGGGATAGTAGATATTGCTAAACAATATTCTAAAATAGAGCTGAACAATAACAAAATAAAATCCATACAGTTTATATACTGTATGGATTTTATTTTGTAGATTATAAATTTTAGATTTGTAAAATAAAAAATCACCAATAAATTACATAGTAAATATAGAAATATAAATATATTACTGGTATTATAAATACTATAAGATACAGCGTTTAACAGGAGGAAACAATATGAAAACTCTAGTATTGGGGAATGTATTCGTTGATGTGATAGTTAGTGTAGATGCTTTGCCAAAAACAGGTGACGATTTAGTTTGTAATAAACAGACTGTTACTATAGGTGGATGCGCTTATAATGTAGCAACTATATTGAAAAATTTTGATGTACAACATAGCTTAGTGTCTCCTATAGGAAAAGGAATATATGGAAGTTTAATAGAAAAAGAGCTTTTAGAAAATAATTATGGAACTAACATAAAAGTAGAAAGTGGCGATAATGGATATTGTTTATGTTTAGTAGAAAAAAATGGAGAGAGAAGTTTTATAACTATACCTGGAATAGAAACAAAGTATGAAAAAGAATGGTTTGATAATATAGATGGGAGTAAATACGATAATATATATATATCTGGTTATGAAATAGAAAAAGAAAGTGGTATAGTAATATCAAGCTGGTTAAGTAAGCAACAAAACAAAAAAATATTTTTTGCGCCAGGACCTAGAATGAGATTTATAGATGATAAAATTCTAAATAAAATATTAGATATGAGTCCTATATTACACTTAAATGAAGATGAAGCTTTAAAATATACACATGAAACTAGCGTAATAGAAGCAGCAAGAATATTAAATCAACGTACAAAAAACACTATATTTATAACCTTAGGTAAAAAGGGTGTTTTTTACTTTGATAAATTCAATTATAAGTTTATAGAGGGTATAGAAACGGAAGTAGCAAATACTGTAGGAGCAGGTGATAGCCATATAGGGGCAATAATAGCAGCTTATTCTAGGGGATATAATTTTGAGGATTGCTGTTATATTGCAAATAAAGTAGCAGCAAGAGTAGTAGCTTATGAAGGCAGTAGGCTAGAGTCTCAAATATTTGATAAAAATGAATACATATTAAATATAAAAGAAGCTTAATAAAAAATATTGTATAAACGGAAAGACACCTATAAATAGGTGTCTTTATTTGGGCTAGCGTATTACTTATATATAATATAAGTTTTTCACTAACCTTATTGTAATACAAAAAAAGATTTATGTAAAGAAAATATAATAATAAAATTAAATGGTAAATAATGTGACAAAGTCACTTACAATTTAAGCTATAAAAGGATATAATACTTATATAAAATAATATTAAGAAAAATGTAAATAATAATATTAAAGAATATAACTAAAATAATTTATTTAAGGAGAAATTTGATATGCCTAGAGTAATAAATATGGATGAATTTAATAATGAAGTAGCTAATGCAAGTGGAGTAGCAGTAATAGACTTTTATGCAACTTGGTGTGGTCCATGCAAAATGTTAGCTCCAATATTCCAAGAAGTAGAGCATGAATTTGAAGGGAAGGCTAAGTTCTTTAAAGTTGACATAGATCAAAGTCTTGACTTAGCAAGACAATACAATGTAAGTTCTGTTCCAACTATGATGATATTCAGAGATGGAGAGTTAGTAGAAACATTAGTTGGATTTATGCCAAAAGAAAACTTAGTATCAAAAATAAAACAATACTTATAAAAATAATACCTAAAAATCGCAATATACAATGCCTATTGAAGGTGTGTATATTGCGTTTTTTAGTTAGTATTATATTAATATTGTTTATTAAATCTACTCACTAAATTGAAGTTTATTTACTTTAAATGTAGCCCGCAAGGGCAAAATCTGTATAAGTTTTCCTTCCGGCAGGCAAGCTGCAAGGGCGGTGCAACTTATACAGATTCCACCCTTGCTCATGATACATATTAAAGTTTTTTATATAGTGTAAGCGACAAATTCTAATTTATCTCTTTCTTGCTAAATATAAATCTACTGTATCATAAATATTTATTTTACCACCAACTTCATCAATTGCATTCTTCATATCTATTTCAAAAGAATTTTTTATTTCCATAGGTAATGCTCTATGGTCTGAATATGTATTCAACAATGAAATATATTCTTCAGATGCAAGAGTTCTTTGTTGGTGATATAACTTAATTGCAATATCCTTAAATCTAAATTTTTCTAATTCGTCAATGTATTTTTGACAATCATTTTCACTAAATTCAATTATCTCTTTATCAGATGGTAGATATTTATCATAAATTTTTTTGTTTACAATGTTACTTATGTCATCTTGTCTATTTGGAAATGGATGATTCCAAAATAAAGCTATAACTCCATTATCTTTTAATACATTTCTTACCTTTTTATATCTTTCTTCTAATGGTAGCCAGTGAAAAGCTGTTGCACAATACACTAAGTTAAAAGTTTCTGTTTCGATCGGATATTCCATAAAATCTGCATTAATAACATCAAAGTTTTTATAATTACTAAACTTTTCCTTAACATATCGAGTAAGATTATCCCCGAGCTCAAAGGCGGTTACTTTACAACCTGATTCTAAAATTGGTAAAGTTGCTTTCTAATCAATATAATATCACATAGCATTTCACACTAACAATAGATTTATTGCTAAGGTTGTTAACTGTGTTATTTGGAACATTGAAGTTCAAAAGTAAACCTGCTAGTTTTTTAAATACTCTGTTTTGCTATGTAAATAACTTGTATATAAAAAATAAATTATGTGTCGAGAAATAGTTGCTAAATCAAAAAAAATGGATACACTTATTAATAAGTAAACAGTGTTTAAAGAATTAACAGTGTTGAAGGAGGGAAAATGGGAACTAAAGAAAGACGAGAAGAAGAAAAGGAAAAAATAAAAAAAGATATCTACAAAGCAGCAAGTGAAATAATAATTGATGAAGGCTATTCAAAGCTATCAATAAGAAAAATAGCGTCTAAAATAGATTACTCACCAGCATTGATATACAATTACTTTGAAAATAAAGCTGATATTGTTAAATCAATATGGAAAGAAAATGCTAAAAATATTGTAGAAACCATGAGCAACTTAAATTTAAATAGTGATGATGAAAAAGAAAATACTAAACAAATTTATAGAACTTATATAAATTTAATCTTACAAAGCCCTGAAGAGTACAGGGCAATAATGTTAAATGATATTGAAGGAGTAAATAGATTTTACTTTGATTTTACTGATGAAGAAAAAGAAAATCTGAGAATCAAAAATATAAAACAACATTACGACAAGTGTTTACAACTTGGAATACTTAGAAATGTGAATACTGAAAAATACGCTTTTTTCTCTTGGATTTCAATAACTGGATTTATTTCAAATGCAATACTATCAAGTAATAAAGACAAAGATTTTGTAGAAAATCTAATTGAGGAATATTTAGACTTTATACTTTATGGAGTATTTAAAAATTAAGAACTAAGTAATAAACACTCAAAAATTAAATGTAGATGTTATAAGTGGAACAGCGGTAACTTCGAAAGCATATTTAAAATCTATAGAAAATAAGTTGAATAATTAGGGGGATCGTGATATGAGTAAAATAGTAATTTATGAATCAAGATATGGAAGTACAGAAATGTATGCTAATTGGATAGGAGAAGTATTAAATTGTAAGGTGATAAAAAGAGAGAAAGCTAAAATCGAAGATTTATTAGATTTTGATACTATTATCTATGGAGGATGGCTACATGCAGGATTTATAAAAGGGTTTAAGTTAATATCTAAAGACATAGACAAATTAAACAATAAAAATATAGTGGCATTTTCAGTAGGATGTAGCTCTGGAAAAGAAGAAGAAATAAAAAGTGTCGAAAAAATGAATTTTGAAAACATAGGGGATGTAAAGTATTTTTACCTAAGAGGAGCATTTAACTATCAGAAGTTAAATATAGCAGATAAAATACTTATGAGTATGATGAAAACGAAATTAAAAAATATAAAAGAAGAAGATAGAGATGAAGATACTAAAGGTATGCTAGATGCATATATAAACCCAATTGATTTTACAGATAAAAATAATATTAAACCATTGATAGAATATGTTAATAGTCTAAGCTAAAAATAATAAAAGATTACAAAAAATGCGACTATATGCAGAAAATCATCATAAGATATAATTAAAGGTATTGCAAAATATAAAGTAAATAAAGAAATGAGTGGATAAATTTAAATATAGTATTATAGATATGGGATAGTTAGTATAAAATATTACTAAATCTCATATCTTTTTTTATATAAGTTAATTACTAAATGTAGTTAGTATAAATAGTATATTACATACAAGTATTTTAAATAATTATTAAATTATACTCTTGATAACTATATCCACTCATTTCTTTATTTACTTTATATTTTGCAATACCTTTAATTATATCTTATGATGATTTTCTGCATATAGTCGCAT
>NZ_JBOFOR010000021.1:0-54515 GCF_051659545.1 Romboutsia sp.
AATTCAACAGAAAATTCAGAAACACCTGAACAACAAGAAACGCCAATATACGAACAAATACCAAATGTTATATCTATAGACGGAATAGCAACTACACCTTCTCGTGTAGGTCAATTTGTATATAGCTTAAATAAGTTAGATTATTTTAAATCTGTAGAATTAACAAATAGTACAAAGGACGAGGAAAATGGAGGCTATACCTTCAATATAGTTCTAGAATTAAGAGAAGGGGCGGTTTCAGGTGAGTAAAGATAATGTAGATAAAAAAAGTATATTACAGAGAGATTTAAACACTAAAGAAATGCTAGTTGCAATAGGTATATGTGGAGTTGTTTTTGCTTATGGATATATGTGTATATATCCTCAATATAAGGATTATCAAAGTAAGGTAAGCACTTTAAAAGGAATTAATGCAGAAATAACAAAATATGAAGATGGAATAAGTGAATTACCTATAAAAAAAGAAAAGCTAGATAATTTAAATAAGGAAATAAAGATAAAGAGTAGAATGTTATCTCATAATATGGAAGATGGAATGTTTTTAATAGGTTTGTCGAAGCTTATGAAGGAAGTAAATGTGGATTTACTTGATTATTCTATGGATGAGGTTGTTCCATATGAAACTTTTTATGCTATACCTACTTCAATATCCGTAAGAGGGGACTATAGACATGTTAGAGAGATAATGTATTATTTAGAAGAGCAAAAGAATATGACACAAACGTTAGATTATAGCATGACAACTTATATTCCAAAGGAAGAAGAAAATAAGAGTAATAGCAATAATGATTCAGTTATTATTCCAGACAGTATTGTTTATTGGACAACAAAAGGATTGAGCTATCATAAAGAAGGATGTACTATTTTGGAAGAAGAAAAAGTATTAAGTGGATATAAATACTCAAGTGGTTCAGCAACACAAAGCGGTAAAAATACAGCTTGTCAAGTATGTAAGCCATATACAACACAAATATCTAATCAACCACAGGAAGAACCAGAAAAGCCAAAATCTAATGGAACTGTTGAAGCTACATTTAAATTTATAATGTATTCTTCAGAAAATCCTGTATTAGATTTAGAAAATGATGATTCTAGTAAGTGGAAACCAGGAAAATATAACCCATTTACAACCACAAGTAGATAAACAAGGGGGGATTAAGCGAATGAAAAAAAATAATAAAGGTTTTACCCTAATTGAAATAATTATCTCAATTACTATATTTACAACAGCTATAGGAATTGGATATATGATTATCAATAAAAATACTGAAAGTGTAAGTGCGAGTATGATTAGCACAGAAGGCCAAATGTCTGTAAATATAGTTAATAAATATTTGACAAAAGATTTAGAAAAAACTCAACCTAATAATATTATAAAACCAACACAAATAGAAATTAGTAGTGGAACATATAATTATAAGTTAAATACAAATGAATTTATTGAATCTAACGAAAAAATAAATTATATAAGATATGACGTTAATATAAGTAATAATAGATATGACTTAACTAGAAATACATTTTCAAGCCAATCAGATATGGATAATAATATAAGTAAAAGCAATATAGAGATTATAAGTAATCAGCCTATAGATGATATAAATACACCTCCATTTTACATCGAAAATGATAATAACATTTATACTGTAGGAATGCAATATAAAGAAAAATCTAATAAATATTATAATTTTGATGTTAGTTATAGATACAACCAATTTGTAACATCTGGAGGAGAAGTAGGAGATGGAACGCCAGAAAATCCTCTTCCACCAACAGAAGAACCAGAGATAGACGAAGAATTACAGGGAAGTAACGGTCTAAATGGTTTCATTAGATTCGGCTATAACGACAAGAAGGCATATACATCAATAGGGTCAAGTAAAGTACAAGATAAACCTAATAACGAATATGCTAGAAGAGAAATAAATAATGACAAAGGAGAATATACCATAAGAGGAATGCTATCTTTCAATAACAATAATGGTCATTGTGAAACTAAAATAGACTCTTACCCTTTATATGAACAGAGAGATGATTTTGGTAAATTACAAGTGAATCAAATTAATGCAACTATATTAGGTGATGCACGACTTGAACTAGTAATTAAACAAAAAGATGGTGGAAATGAAAATTTATGGCCCATACTTCATAAGGTAACCCTTGATAAAGTAGGTAAATATATATTTCCTATAAATACAAATAGTAAAGATATATTAATAGAAGGTAAAATTATAAAGACTCAGGGATCTACATATGGTGAAGCTATAATAACCTTTGGAACGAAAACAAACTAATTAGCAGGTGCAATATGATGGAGAATAAATTAAAAAAGAGCAAAGGATTTACTTTGATAGAATTATTGATAGCTATGAGCATTATTTCGCTCATAGTTATGGCTTTTTTTACAGTCTGGAACTCTACAATAAGATTAAGTGCCAAGAATGAAAAAGATATAAAATCTCTTAATATAGCTCAAAGTGAAGTAGAGAATATTAGAAACCAAATAAAAGAACAAATAGATTCTACTACTAAAAGTATTACTGTAAATGCATATCAAACCTCTTCAAATTCTTATATGAATGATTCGATTACTATTGGAACTGAAAAAGAATATAAAAAGAAGATAGAAGGAGACTCTAACTTATATACAGTTAAGCTTATTGTTAAAAAAGATCCTATCAAAGACAGTTCAAATAAGGAAACCTCAAACTTTATATACAATATTAATGTAAAAGTTCAATCTAATAATCAGAACTTAAGTAAAAAAATAATTGAACTAGAAACAGAAGTATTCGGTAAGTAGGGAGATATATAATGAGATTAAATAATAAGATCAAACAAAACAAAGGTTCTGCAATGGTATTTGCCATAATATTAATGTTTTTGGTATCAATGGGAATAATGCTATTTTCTAGTCAAATAAATAATGTAATACGAATGAACAGTAGATCTTATAGAGATATGCAAGCAAAGTATACACTAGAGGCGGGTATGGAGAATGTTATAGGGCAAGTATGTGTACAAATAGAAGAGAAATTAGGAAATATACTAAAAACATCAGATATAAGATTACATCCTCCAACAAATACTCAAAAAGAGAGTGATATAATTTTAAACCCTATGGATATAGAGATAAAATCATTAGATATTAATGAGATGAATTATAGATTAAAAGAAGACGTAAAAATAGTTCTGAATATAAATGCAGAGAAATATATGACAATAGATGAAGATGGTAAAATGGCAGAACCATCTTATAGAGTTATAAAAAATATAGATGAATATGTAGGAGATATTAGCGTTAGTACTGAATTAGATGGAAAGGAATATGAGCTTAATTCTGAAATAAAATTCATGGTTAAGGATATTTCTAAGAATCAATCAGGATATGATGTAATAAGCTGGAACAAATAGAAAGGAAATATATATGAATATATTTGATTTATTAAAAATATCAATAGAATTAGGAGCATCTGATATACATATAACGGTAGAAAGTGCACCAATAGCTAGAATAAAAGGAAAGTTTATCAAATTAACGGAAAGAATATTGACTAACTATGATACAAAAGAAATGGCAAAAGAGTTAGCAGGAGATAAAAATTTTAAAAGAATAGAAGAACACGGAGAATGTGATTTTTCTGTAGCAATAGAAAGTGGTGAAAGGTTTAGAGTAAATGCGTATAAACAAAAAGGAAACTATGCAATAGCGATAAGAACAATAACCTCTACAATTCCAACATTTGAAACACTAGGACTACCAGAAATATTAAGAACTTTTACAGAAAAACACAAAGGATTAATATTAGTAACAGGACCTACAGGAAGTGGAAAAAGTACGACTCTAGCAAGTCTTATAGACATAATAAACACTAATCAACAAAGACACATAATAACATTAGAAGACCCCATAGAATATGTACACAATCATAAAAAAAGCTTAGTAAATCAAAGAGAAATAGGTCAAGACACAGAAAGTTTTAACTCGGCACTAAGGGCAATACTGCGTCAAGATCCAGATGTAATACTTGTAGGAGAGATGAGAGATCCAGAAACTATATCTATAGCTTTAACAGCAGCAGAAACAGGACATCTAGTATTTTCAACATTACATACAGTAGGAGCAGCTAAGACTATAGATAGAATAGTTGATATGTTCTCAGCAGAACAACAACAACAAGTTAGAACTCAATTATCTACAGTTTGTGAAGGAGTAGTATCACAACAATTAGTTCAAACAATAGATGGAAGAAGAAGAGTAGCAGCATTAGAAGTAATGGTAGCAAACCCAGCTATAAGAAACCTTATAAGAGAAAATAAAACTTATCAAATTCAAAATATTATACACACAGGAAGTAAACAAGGGATGCAGTCTATGGATCAGGAATTAGTTAATTTATATAGACAAGGATTGATTTCAAGAGAAAGTGCATTAAGTAGATGTACTGACTATGAATATGCATCTAGATTAATGGGTTCAATGAACTATTAAACTATAGATTGAAGTAAGTAAATAATTATAATAAAAGGGGGAGATGAAGTGAATAAACATAATAAGTCTAATAATAAAGGATTTACTTTATTAGAATTATTAATTTCAATAAGTATTTTTACTATAGTTATATTTATGGGATATAGTTTAATTAATAAATACAATGTAAGTGTAAATGAACAGAGTAATATTACACAAAATCAATTATCAACCAACAGTTTAAATAATTTTATAACAAAAGACTTAGAACAAGCACAAGGAATAACACTGAAATGTATAGATCCGAATGAAACTTATATTTATAGTATTAAAAATAATGAAGAAAGTAAAGACGAAAATTATTTAGAGAATGCTTTAAATGAAATAACAGAAAGAAATAAAATAATATCTAGTAAAGAAGAAAATAAATTAACTTATGCTTATAGGATAGATAAGTTGGATGAATCAAAATCACCTAGTTACACTGTTGATATGAAGTACAATAAAAATAATTCATATATTGAGTACTCAATATATAGGTCTTTGCCAGGTGAGGGAAATATAGAAATTATAAATAATAAAGTTAAAAAAGAAGGGGATTTATTTCCAAACCCTATAGCGATAACTAAAAGTAATCCATATTTTGTAATAATAGAAAATAAAGATGATAAAGGAAAATTAAATGTAAATGAGTTTCAAGTCGCATCAAGGTACATAACGGGTAATTCAAATGGAGGAAGTGTTAATCCAGAAATACCAAAACCTCCCACGATAGATGAAATACCGGATATACCAGGATTTAATGGAGAATATGATTCTATAGGATTTTGGACAGCGGATAAAACTAAATGCCCTAAAGTGGGAACTGAATATATAGATAGTCTATATACATGGGTAAATGATGCTGGAGTTTTTGGTAGACAAAATGAAAGAAATAAATTTGAATTTGATATTCTAGCAGATACATCTAATGGTAATGCAGAGAAGGCAGATTCTAAAATAGGATATAATACCTCTGATTGGAAAGCTGAAGTGAAGGATGGAAAATTTACAAGGGCTAAAAAAACAGATACTATAATGATATATATTAGCCCAGATACCACACTTAAGAGTACAGAAATTATATTTAATAATGGTAACAAAGGTACATTTAAAAGTATAATAAGTATAGACAATGAAGAAATGTTAAATCCTAATAATGGTAAATATATTTTAGAAGGTGGTAAAATTGGAACCTGGTATAAGGTTGATTTTGAAAAAGGTCAAACAATGACTTGTTTTAACGTTGTTGGAAAATTAGAAATGAACAGCACAGGATTGTATTCATCAGGATACGCAGTTGTGTATGTTGGAAGCAATAATGAAGAAAATACACAAATACAAGAAGATATTATATATAACTTGAAAAATGAAAATAATAGATTTTATGTTGAAGGAAAATCTAACATTGGAAATGATACATCAATACATAAAAATCAAAATGCTAGCAACAATCCAGCAAATATGAATATAGAAATATTAAAACATGAACCTGCAATAAGGGTAAGAGGCTTAGAGAGTGAAATAGTAATTAAGACAAATTACAAAAAGGATATTGAGGATATTATAGGTTTGAAATTTAAAGTTAATGGTGGAATAGTTTTACAAAATATAAAAACTAAAATTGATAATAATGAAACTATTTATACAGATTTAAAAATAACACAGAGTCAAAATAGTTATATATTTGATATACCTAAAGACAAAAAGTCTAAAATATTATTATCAGGTAGTTTTGTATTTGACAATTTAAAAAATAGTGGAGATACATCTAAATTAGCTATTGAATTAATTTATAAATAGTTATTAAATGTATTTAAATTAGGGAGATTAAAAATGCAGACATATTTTACAATAATATCATTCATAATAGGAACAATCTTCGGTAGCTTCTACAACGTATGTATCTACCGAATACCAGAAAAACAATCAATAGCAACACCACCATCACACTGTTACAACTGTAACACAAGACTAAAACCCAAAGACCTAATACCAATACTAAGCTGGACACTACTAAAAGGAAAATGCAGATACTGTGGACAAAAAATATCACCAAGATACGCACTAGTAGAACTACTAACAGGAATACTATTCGCAGTAGTGTACCTAAACTTTGGCTACACCCTAACCACACTATACTACATGTTCCTAATCTCACTATTAATAATAATAACCTTCATAGACCTAGACCACTACATAATACCAGATGAACTACTTATAATAGGTAGCATAATAGCCCTAATAGTAAACACACTAGGCTACGGAACAGGAATAAAAGAAGGACTAATAGGAGCCTTAGCATGTGGAGGAGGAACGCTAGCAGTAATCTATCTAATAGAACTTCTAATAAAAAAAGAAGTAATGGGCGGAGGGGATATAAAGCTATTCGCCATGCTAGGATTATTCCTAGGAGTGAAACTAGGATTTTTAACAATAATCCTAAGCGTATACGTAGGAGCTATCTACGGAATAGCTACAATCATCTACAGCAAAATAAAAAAAATAGAATATAACTCAATGATACCCTACGGACCATTTATATCAGTGGCAGCCTTTATTACCATACTGTACGGAAACAGTATGATAAACTGGTATCTTAATATATTCTAAATAAACACATACATAATGACTAAATATACTCAATAGGGTCAATAATCCAATTGACCCTATTATTATGTAAAAAACTATGATTTATATAATAATAACCTCAATAATATCAGCCTACATAATCAACAAATACCTTTACAAAATATGTGACGAAATATCAAAAACAAACCTTAACACAATACTTATATACACCACAATACTGCTAACATCACTACTAATCTATTATAAATACGGAATAACCACAGAATCACTAAAATACCTAGCATTAATACCATTCATAATACTAATTTCAATAATAGATTATCACACAAACTACATATATGATATAACTGTACTTAGTGGTATAATTATTCAAGGTGCAATTTTTCTAGCAACTTTAAAACTAGAAAACAACGCTATAAGTCACATAACATCACTAACACTAGGCTTTCTAATACCGTACATACTAGCAAAAACTAAAGGATTAGGAACAGGAGACACAGGCGTATATAGCTTATGTTGTTTTACATTAGGTCATAATTACACTTTATACCTAATATCACTCTCCTTTATACTAGCTTGTGCATATTGCATATATGTACTTGTAATAAAAAGTGATAAAATAGTAAAAATACCATTTGCACCATTTATCTCAATGGCTACAATTTTAATAATATTAACAAACTATGATATACTTAATATTATTTTGACATAATTTATAAGTTAGGAGGAGTAAAAATGTACGTAATAGTAGGGTTAGGAAATCCAGGAAAACAATACGAAAACACAAGACATAATGTAGGATTTAATGTTATAGATATTTTAGCGAAGGAATATGGCATGTCTGTGACGAAAATAAAACATAAGGCTTTAATAGGTGAAGGACGAATTGGAACTGAAAAAGTTTTATTAGTTAAGCCACAAACATATATGAATTTAAGTGGTGAAACTTTAATAGATATATATAAATACTACAAAGTAGATTTGGAGAACATAATAGTAATCTATGATGATATTGACTTAGATGTTGGCAAAATAAGAATTAGAAAAAAAGGAAGCGGTGGAACACACAATGGAATGAGATCTATTGTAAAATGCTTAGGTTCTACAGAGTTTCCAAGAGTAAGGGTAGGAGTTTCTAAACCAATGCCAGGACAAGATTTGGCAGACTTTGTACTTTCTAGATTTAGAAAAGAAGAAGCTGATAATTTAGATACTGGACTAGAGAAGTCTTACCGTGCAGTAGACTGCATAATTAGAGAAAACATAGATACATCTATGAACAAATATAACGGATAATGAGAGGGGATTGTATATGAACGACGTATTTATATACCCTTTGCAAAATTCCAAAGAATATAAAGATATAATAAACTGCATACAAAACAACAAAGGATCATTATTAGTTAATGGTCTTTTACCAGTTCAAAAGCCACATATAGCATATTCTTTATTCAAGGATTTAAATAGGCAAACTGTTTTTATAACGAATAGTGACCTAGAAGCTAAAAAGGTGTATGAAGATTTAAGTTTTTATATGAAGGATAAGGTAGAATATCTAGGATTCTCAGATATTTTCTTCTACCATTTAGATGCAAAGGACAGAAATGAAGAAGCTAAAAAATTAAAGGTTTTACTAAAGTTAGCAAAAGGAGAAGAGATAGTTTTAGTAACATCTATCGAAGCGATTCTTAGAAAATATACACCTAAAGAAGTATTACTAGAAAACACATCTACTTACAAAGTTGGAGATGTAATTAACCTAGAAAACATAAGTGAAAAGCTAGTAAGATTAGGATATGAAAGAGTTTCAAAGATAGAAGGATTTGGTCAATTTAGTATTAGAGGTGGAATTATAGATATTTTCTCTCTAGAATATAGTAATCCAATTCGTATGGAATTATTTGATGATGAAATAGATTCTATACGAACTTTTGATGTGTTTACACAAAAATCTATAGAAAAAATAAAAGAGTTTTCTATAACTCCTTCTAGAGAATTTATATATCCAGAAGTCACAGATGATGCAGTAAATAGAATCAAAAAAGATATAGGCAAAAATACTAATGAAGATGTATTTCGAAATATAGATAATATAGCTACTAAAACCTACTTCCAAGGAGTAGAAAACTATATTGATTATATATATACTTATGAAAACAAAAGTTTATTTACCTATCTAAAAGATAATGCACTAGTTTTCTTTAATGATATAAGCAGAGCTAAGGAAAGATGTGAAAATTATACAGATGAATTTAGAGAAAATTATAAACTTAATTTAGAGAGAGGTTTAGCTTTAAAAAATCAAGCAAAGGTATTATACCACTATAGTGATTTAGAATTTATAACTAGTAATAAGAAGCTAATACTAAACTCTCTGTTACCAAAGCCTATAAACAATTTTAACATAAAATCTATAGTAAACTTTGAAGCAAGAGAAGTGCCTACTTTTAATGCAAAAGTAGATGTTCTTGTAGAGGAATTGAATAGATTAAAATATAATGGCTATAAAATAATATTAGCTACTAATACTTATGAGAGAGCTAAAAAACTTCATGGAGACTTATTAGACTTAGGAGTAGAAGCGGTTATATCTCAAGATAGAGATATAGAGATTAAATCTTCTCAAATTGTAATTATACCTGCTCGTATAAGTAGTGGTTTTGAGTATAAAACTATAAAATATGTAATAATAACAGACAATGAAATGATAGGTGTTCACAAAAGAACTTCTACCTCAAAATCCAAAAAATCTAAAAAGGGTAAAAAAATAGAATCCTTCTTAGAACTAAATGTAGGAGATTATGTAGTACATGAAAATAGTGGTGTAGGTAGATATACAGGTATAGAACAAATTACTGTTAACGCTATCAAGAAGGACTACATGAAAATCGTATACCAAGGTGGAGATAACCTGTACGTACCAATAGACCAAATGGACAAGGTACAAAAATACATTGGTGTAGAAGAAGATAGAGTGAAATTAAACAAGCTAGGAAGTCATGATTGGAGTAAAGCTAAAGCTAAAGTCAAAAAAGAAATAGAAGATATGACAAAAGATTTAGTAGAACTTTATGCTAAGCGTGAAAAGGTAAAAGGCTACAAATATTCAAAAGATACTCCGTGGCAAGGTGAATTTGAGTCCTTGTTCCCACATCAAGAAACAGAAGATCAATTAAAGGCTATTGAAGAAACTAAAAAGGATATGGAATCAAATAAGGTAATGGATAGACTTATTTGCGGAGATGTTGGGTATGGTAAAACAGAAGTAGCTATTAGAGGTGTATTTAAGGCTTGTATGGACCAAAAACAAGTTGCAGTACTAGTTCCTACTACAATCCTTGCTCAGCAGCACTACAATACTTTTAAAGAAAGATTTGAGAATTATCCAATAAGAGTAGAAGTACTAAGTAGATTTAAAACACCAAAGCAACAAAAACAGATAATAGAAGATGCAAGAAAAGGTTTAGTAGACGTACTAATAGGTACTCATAGAATAATATCTAAGGATATAAGTTTACCTAATTTAGGTCTGGTAGTTATAGATGAGGAGCAAAGATTCGGAGTTAAGCATAAGGAATCTTTAAAACAAATAAAATCAACAGTAGATGTACTTACACTATCTGCAACGCCTATACCTAGAACTTTACACATGTCTTTAAGTGGTATTAGAGATATGAGTGTGATAGAAGAGCCACCGCAAGAAAGACATCCTGTAATAACTTATGTTACAGAAAACAAAGAAAGTATAATGCAGGATGAAATAGAAAGAGAAATAGGTAGAGGTGGTCAAGTATTCTTTGTATACAATAGAGTAGAGCATATTGAAGAAATGGCTAGTATGATACAAAGATTAGTTCCTGATGCAAAAGTTGCAGTAGCACATGGTAGAATGACTTCAAAAACTTTAGAAAATATAATTTTAGGTTTTTTAAATAAGGAATTTAACGTATTAGTATGTACTACAATAATTGAAACAGGAATGGATATATCTAATGCCAACACAATGATAGTATACGATGCAGATAAGATGGGATTAGCACAGTTATATCAGTTAAGAGGAAGAGTTGGAAGAAGTACTAGACAAGGTTATGCATATCTAATGTATCAAAAGGACAAGGCTCTTAGTGAGATAGCAGAAAAACGACTTAAAGCTATTAGAGAGTTCACAGAATTTGGATCAGGGTTCAAAATAGCCATGAGAGACTTAGAAATAAGAGGAGCAGGTAATATACTTGGTTCTCAACAGCATGGGCATATGGCTATAATAGGATACGATTTATACGTAAAAATGCTAAATGATGCTATCAAGAAGGTTAAAGGAGAGTTTATTGTAGAAGAAGTAGATGTAGAAATAGATTTAAGTGTAAATGCATATATACCAGATAGATATGTAGAAGATGAGCTAATTAAAATTGAAATGTACAAAAAAATAGCCTGCATAGAAAATAAGGACGATATGGTAGAGGTTGAAGAAGAGCTAGCAGATAGATTCTCAGATATACCAAAAGCTGTTCAAACCTTACTTAGAATTGCCTACATTAAGACACTTTGTAAGAAGCTAAAAATAGAAAAAGTAAGACAACTTAAAGACGAAATAATACTAGTGCCTATAACTAGATATAGAACAAAGGAAAAAATAGGGTATAATATAGTTACGGAACTAGAAGAGCTACTAGAAAATATGTGTGCTCTAAAAGAACAAAAAGATGATAAGGGGTGTTAGAAATTGAAAAATAAGAAAATAATGGCATTAGTTATGACTATGCTTTTAGGAATATCTACAGTAGCTTGTAGCGGTGGATCAAAAAGTGATGAAGTTGTAGCAACAATAAATGGAAAAGAAATAACATCAGGGCAATTCAAAACAACATTATCTTTATACAAAACTAGTATAGAATCTATGTATGGCAAAGATATATGGGAAACTGAAGTAGAAAAAGGTGTAAAATATAAGGATAAATTTAAAGAGTCAATGATAGAGCAAATGGTAAGTATACAAGCAGTTTATGAAGACGCTAAAAAGAAAGACTTACTACCTAGCAAAGAAGATGTAGAAAAAAATGTTAAAGAATTAAAGAAAAGCTTATATGCAGATGAAACTTCTAAAAAGAAATTTGAAGAAATTGGAGTAAATGACCAATTTCTTAAAGAGCAAGAAGAACAAGATTTAGCTATACAAAACCATAAGGCTAATTTTGAAAAGGCAACAACTATATCAGACACAGAATTAAAAAAATACTATGAAGATAATAAGAAAAGCTTCTACAAAGATGAAGTAAAAGCTTCTCATATACTAATATCTACATTAGATGCAAATAATAAACCATTATCAGAAACTAAGAAAAAAGAAGCTAAGAAAAAAGCAGAAGATATACTTAAAAGAGCTAAAGGTGGAGAGGAATTTTCAGCATTGGCAAAAGAATTTTCTGATGACAAAGGCTCAGGAAGCCAAGGTGGAGATTTAGATTATTTTGGTAAAGGAGAAATGGTTAAGCCATTTGAAGACGCTGCATTTTCTATGAAAGTAGGGGATATATCAGCATTAGTAGAAAGTGAATATGGTTACCATATAATTAAATTAACAGATAAAGTACAAGGGCAAACTTCTTTTGAGGATGCTAAAGAAACAATAAAGAGCGCTTTATTAGCAGAAAAATATAAAGAAGAAACTCAAAAGTTATATAAAAATATGAAAGTAGAAAAAAATGAAGATATAATAAAGAAAATAACTTTCTAAAAAATAAATATCTAAATATAAAAAAGCTATGTTAGCAATACATAGCTTTTTTTGCATATTTTTCTTATCAATGGTAAAAATAAACGTAAAGTTACTAATGGAGGGATAAATTAGATATGAGAGCAACAGGAATCGTTAGAAGAATAGATGATCTTGGAAGAGTTGTAATTCCTAAGGAAATAAGAAAAACTTTAAGAATAAGAGAAGGAGATCCTTTGGAAATATTTACTGCAAAGGATGGGGAAGTAATTCTAAAAAAATATTCACCTATAGGTGAATTAAATGAATTTGCTCAAGAATATGCAGAAACTTTAGGAGAAACTTTAGGATTCGGTGTAGTAGTTACAGATTTAGATTCAATAATAGCTGTTTCAAAACTACCTAAAAAAGATTACAAAGAAAAAAGCATAAGTGATGATTTAGAGCAACTTATAGAAAATAGAGAACCTAAACACGTTAAAGATAGCAAACTAATATCGCTGCACAAAGATGATGCGATGGATTATGTTTCACAAGCTATAATACCGATAGTAAGCTCATCTGGTGACTGTATAGGCTCAATATCAATGGTTTGCAAAGAAGCAGAAGGTCTTTCAGAAACAGACGAAAAAATATTAAAAATAGCTGCTAATTTCTTAGGTAAGCAAGTCCAATAATTAAGATCATAAGAGACTCCTACAAAAGGAGTCTTTTTTGAATAACCAATATGGTAATTTTAACTTTTTTTGTAATATGTTGAATATGATATTGAATATATGATATATTAAGGTTTGTTATATAAATAAATGGAGGTTATGTTATGAGTAATAACAGGAATAAAGACTCTTTTTTAAAGGGTGCACTTATACTTGGAGCAGCAGGTATAATCGTTAAAATAATAGGTGCATTTTTTAGGATACCTCTTGGCAACTTAATAGGTGAAGAGGGAATGGGTTACTATCAGGCAGCTTACCCTGTCTATACTTTGTTTTTAACATTAGCAACAGCAGGATTTCCAACTGCAATCGCTAAGTTAGTATCCGAAAAAAATGCAATAGGAGATTACAAAGGAGCACATAAAATATTTAAGGTATCTTATACTGTACTATGTATTACAGGTATCTTAGCGTTTTGCATATTCTTCTTTGGAGCAAAATATATAGTAAATGATGTAATGAAAAACCCAGGTGCTTATTATGCTATGTTAGCTATATCTCCTGCGTTAATATTCGTACCTGTTATGTCTTCTTATAGAGGATATTTCCAAGGTAGAAAAGAAATGAGTAGAATAGCAGTATCTCAAATAAGTGAACAGCTATTTAGAGTTGTATTAGGGATAGGACTTGCATATTACCTAATGAAACAGTCAGGACCAGAGTTGGGAGCGGCAGGTGCTATTGTAGGAGCTACAATAGGAGCTATAGCATCTATTACATATTTAATACTAGTTTACCTAAAAGATAGAAAAATACGTAAAAAGGAAATACAAGCTAGTCAACACTTTAAAGATGAAAAAATCTCTAGAATATTCAAAAAAATACTAGTAGTAGCAATACCTATATCAATAGGTGCATCTGTAATGCCTCTAGTAAATATGATAGATAATGTAATAGTTATAAGAAGACTTATGGTGGCAGGATACACATTACAAGAAGCTAATGCTATGTTTGGTCAGCTGACAGGATTTGCAATGGCTATAATAAATCTACCATCGGTTTTAACAATAGCAATGAGTATGAGTTTAGTTCCTTCAATATCTGAAGCTTGTGCAATGGGTAACAAGGCAAAAGCTAGAAAAGACACTAAGAGTGCTATTAAGGTTACTTTATTAATGGTACTTCCAGCGGCGTTTGGTATAGCTTCTCTTGCATCACCAATAATGAAGCTTTTATATCCAAGCCAACCGCCTATGGTAGGAACTTTATTATTAGTTTTAACGCCATGCGTAATATTATTAGGTTTAATGCAAACTATGAATGGAATACTTCAAGGTATGGGTAAACCGATGATCCCTGTAATTGCATTGAGTGTAGGTATGCTATTTAAAATAGTAATAAGTTATACACTAACAGCAATGCCTGAAATAAATGTATTTGGTTCTGCATTAGGAACGGTAGCAGCATATTTTATAGCTGTAGTAATAGAATTAATTTATATCAAGAAAAACATAGGTATAAGATTTTCTATCAAAGAATTTGTTATAAGACCTTTAATAACTGTTGTAACAATGTTTGTAGTTGTTAAGTTAGGATATGGTGTATTAGTTGGAACTTTAGGAAATAGTTTAGCAACATTAATATCTATAGGAGCAGGAGCAATAGTTTATGTAATAGTGCTAATATCTATAGGTGGAATTAGAAAAGATGAGTTATTAACTATGCCCAAAGGTGAAAAAATATATAAATTACTAAAAAAACTTAATCTTATGAAGTAGTATAAGAATATATTTGCAAATAGAGGAAATACTTATAAATAGTCAAATTCCTTTATTTGCTTCAAAATATGTATAAAAATATTAATTAATTGAAATAAACTAAGAGGAGTGATATTATGGGTAAGATAAGTATTGTAGGACTTGGCCCAGGAGATTATTCTCTTATTAGTCAAGGTGCTTTAGATATACTACAATCAAGTAAGAGGATATATCTTAGAACTGAGAAACATCCAATTGTAGACAAGCTTAAGGAAACTATACAATACACTTCTCTAGATTACTTTTATAATAGTGAAGAAAATTTTGAAAGTGTGTACAACAAAATTTCGGAGTATATTATAGAGTTAGCTAAAGAAGGAGACTTGGTATACGCTGTACCAGGACATCCAAGGGTAGCAGAAAAGACTGTAAGTACAATTGAACAAATAGCTAGGGAAAAGGGCATAGAAGTAGAATCAATTGCCTCTATGAGCTTTGTAGATGCTATGTTTAACTATTTAGAAGTAGACCCTGCTGATGGATTTAAGTTAATTGATGCTTTTGAGATAGAAAATTCTTATATAGATACAAATACATCTATGATAATAACTCAAATATATGATCCATTTATAGCATCGAATATTAAACTAAAATTGATGGAATATTATGATTATGACCAACAAGTATGTATAGTTAATGGTGCTGGTGTAAAAAATCTAGAGAGTAAAAAGTATGTACCTTTGCATGAACTAGATAGAAGTGGAAATTTATTTGATTATTTAAGTAGCTTATATATACCCAAAAGTACTAAAAAGATGTATAATACAGTCAATGACTTAGAAAATATAATGAGTACTTTAAGAGGTCCAAATGGATGTGAATGGGACAAAAAACAAACACATGAATCACTAAAAAAATACGTAATAGAAGAAGCATATGAACTATGTCAAGCTATTGATAATGATGACATAGATGAAATTATAGAAGAATTAGGTGATGTTCTATTACAAGTTATATTCCACTGTCAAATAGGACAAGACCAAGGATTCTTTGATTTAAAAGAAGTAGTAAATGGAATATGCAAAAAGCTTATACATAGACATCCACATGTTTTTGAGAATATAGATATAGACATGGATAAATTTGAAAGAACATGGGAAGAGTTAAAGCAAGAAGAAAAAGGCGAAAGTAGTGTAACTGATGGCCTGAAAAGAATACCAAAGTATTTACCAGCTCTAATAAAAGCTGAAAAAATTCAACATAAAGCAGCTCTTGTAGGCTTTGATTGGGACGATATAAACGATGTATTTAAAAAAATTCAAGAAGAATACAAAGAATTACTTGACGAATGTGAAGTAGGAAATATAAAATACATAAAGGAAGAACTAGGCGATTTATTATTTTCAATAGTAAATTTAGCTAGGTTTTTACAAGTTAACCCAGAAGAAGCCTTAAACTGTACAAATCAAAAATTCATAAACAGATTTGAATTTATAGAACAAAGTGCAATCAACTTACATAAAAAGATAGAAGATATGACGCTTGAAGAAATGGACAAACTTTGGGAATTGGCTAAAATTAACAAACTTTAAGAAGGAAATATGTCAAAAATCTAGAATTTTTTAATAACTAGAATTCTATATTATAAATTTTTTAGGAGGTAAACACCGTGAATAAAGCTGAATTAGTATCAAAAATGGCAGAAAAGAGTGAGTTAACAAAAAAGGAAGCAGAAGCTGCATTAAATGCATTCATGAAATCTGTTGAAGAAGCATTAGTAGCAGGTGAAAAAGTTCAATTAGTTGGATTTGGAACATTTGAAACAAGAGAAAGAGCAGCTAGACAAGGAAGAAATCCTAGAAATCCAGAAGAAGTTATAGAAATACCAGCTTCTAAGGCGCCAGTATTCAAGGCTGGAAAAGGATTAAAAGATATAATAAATGGATAATTAACGATTAAGTGTGGAGTATTATTATGCCACACTTTTTCTGTATAATTAAGCAAGGAGAGTAAAAATGAGATTAGATAAATTTTTAAAAGTATCTAGGATTATAAAAAGAAGAACTGTAGCAAAAGAAGCTTGTGATAAAGGTATAGTTACTATAAATGGAAAAGCAGCTAAATCTTCATCAGAGATTAACATAGGGGATGTATTAGAGATTCAATTTGGTGAGAAAAAAATGAAATTTAAAATAACTGAAATAAAAGAGCATGTACTAAAAAATGATGCTAAAGAAATGTATGAGATAATAGAATAAAATTAGCAACTCCTCAGTATATTTATAGTAGTATGATTGAAATATTTACTGGGGGGATATTATGGAACATAATATAACGTTAAAAGATAGATCCAACCTTGTTGTTTCAGGAATAGAACATATTTATTCTTTTAGCGATAAAAAAGTTGAAGTAAGAACTAGTGCAGGTGAGTTGGTAGTAGCAGGTGTAAACCTAGACATGAATAAATTAAGCATAGAGGATAATGTTATAAGTATAGAAGGAACTATAAATTCTATTATTTATTCTAAAGATAGAAAGCCGCAAGAAAGTTTTATAAAAAGGTTGTTTAAGTAAATGATGCCTTTTACGCAGGACGTAACTTCATTTTATGCAACTATTTATGGTGGAATAATAATAGGAATATTATTGGATTTTTACAGAAGTTTAAAATCCAATTTTAAAATAATCAAAAGTTTGTCCTTTGCTTTTGATATATTGTTTTGGATTATAGTTACTACAATAGTTTTTATGACTATAAACTTTATAGAATCCTTTGATTTAAGATATTATCATTTTGTGGCATTATTTAGTGGGTTTATTTTGTACTATATTACCATAAGTAAATTTATTTTATCAATAATGAACAAATTTATTTGTTTAATAACAAATACAACAAAAAAAACAGTAGAATACATAGTCGTTATTTTAAACAATTTGTATTACGTTATAATATACACTACACACCTTTTATTTGATATTATATTTTATATACCAAATATATTATTAGCAAGTAAAAAAGCTATAAAAAGAAAATCTAGAATTAGATTTAAAACTAAAAAAAGGGTGTAGGTAAAATGAACTTAAGAAAAAAATTTTTAGGGCAGTTTACAGTTGTAGCTATGTTGGTTATTTTTGTAGTATTTACTTTGGCAAACAGTTTTGTTATTCAATTTTCTAAAGTTAAGCAATATAAAAAAGAAATAATAACCTTAAATAAGCAAATAGAGAATACTCAGTCTCAGATAAAATATTTGAAGAACATTCAAGGTTACACTTTTAATGGGGATTTAGAATCTGTTGCTAGAGAGAAACTAAACATGGTTAAATTCAATGAGATAGTGTTTATTGACGTAAGTAGAGAAGGTAACTGATGTTACCTTTTTTTTACGCTAAGATTTGAATATAAAACAACTACAAAGGAGAAAGTTATGAAAATAGGAACTATAGATATTGGAACAAATTCGATGAGATTACTTGTAGGCGAATATGTAGATGGAAAAATAAAAAATAGAAAAAAACATATAAATACAACTAGAATAGGACAAGGTGTAGACCAAGAAGGATATATTAGAGAAGAAGCGATACAAAGAAATATAGATGCTCTAATAGAGTTTAAAAATATCTGTATAGGAGAAAATTGTGAAAATATATACTGTATGGGAACGTCAGCTCTTAGAGATAGCAAAAATGGAGATTATTTTGTTAAACTAGCTAAAGAAAAAGCAAAAATAAATGTTGAGATAATAAGTGGAGAGGAAGAGTCTAATTTAGGATTTAGTGGAGTATTAGAAGGATTAGAAGGAGATGAACCTATATTAGTAATAGATATAGGTGGAGGATCTACAGAGTTTATAATAGGAGATAGAGAAGGAATAAAATTTTCTAAAAGTGAAAATGTAGGTGCTCTTAGAATGACAGAAAAATTTTTAAAACAAGATCCTATTTCTGAAGATGAATTCGAAGAAATGTCTACATTTATAGAAAATGAAATTAATGATACCTTAAGTTATATAAAACAAAAACGAATAAAAAAACTTATTGGTATAGGAGGTACTATAACATCTTTATCAGCTATGAACCAAGAATTAGAAGTGTATTCTATGCAAAAAATACACAATAGCAACATTACAAAAGATGAAATAAAAATAATCTTGGAAAATCTGAAAAAGATGACACTAAATGATAAAAAAGAATTAAAAGGGCTACAACCAAAAAGAGCGGATATTATAACGGCTGGTGTAAAAATACTATATATAATAATGGAAAAACTAGAAATACAAAACTTAACTGTAAGTGAATACGATAATTTGGAAGGCTTAATGTGTCATAAGTCAAAAAAAATGTCTTAATATTTTAAGAATATAAAAACTCATTATGACAAAAAAACTATTCCCCCTTTTGTTACAATTGCTTTATCAATACAAAAGAAGGGGGATTTTTTTATGGATAAAAGTACAATAGATATAAGGCGTAGAATTTTAAATAAAGAAAATATAGAAATGGTTAGGCATATAGATTCTAAGACTATAATATTTAGCTTGATTGGTTTTTTATTAAGTAGGTCAATGTTAATAGGATCAATAGCACCCTTAGGTATAGCTTTTTTCTTATATATATCTAAAGTAAAAAGATATAGAATTCCTGTTTTTATAACTACATTAGCGGGAATATTACTATCTGGTAATACAACACCTTATATGCTTAAGTATGCTTTATGCTTGGTTATATTTATGTTTATAAGTCAAAAACTGAGTGAACTAGCCTCTGTTGTAAAAGTAGCTATGATAGGGACTTTTATAATGTTACCAATATCTGTTGGACAAGCACTTTTATCAGATAAATATATGTATGATTTATTATTAGCTGGTATGGAAGTTATTATATTTTTAATTTCAGTATATATGTTTTCTTATGGCATTGAGTTATTGATGAATGTAAATAACCGATTATACGTTAAAATAGAAGAATCTATCTCTCTAAGCCTAATAGTTACTTTTAGTATAATGGGAATAGGCAATATCCAACTATTTGGCGTATCTGTAACAACGGTATTATCTACAATAGTAATATTAATCTCAGCTATATTAGGAGGCGCTCCTATAGGTGCTACCTCTGGAGTAATCGTTGGTATAGCATTTATAATAAATAATATTGTTTCGGCTGTTTATATGGGCATATATTCCTTTGCAGGTTTGGTAGGAGGAGTATTCAATAAATTAAATAAGTATTTTGTTATATTAGGATATATATTAAGCTGGACTATAATATATGCATATACAACAGGAATTCAATCTAATTTAACACAAATTAGAGATATATTAATAGCTGCACTAATAGTAATTTTATTACCTAATAAGTTTTTTAATAAAATAGAGAAATTAGTAAAAACTAATATAGGATCTAACGATATAGTCTATGACTATATTATTAGAAGCAAAAACCTAACAAACAATAGATTAGTGAGTATGTATAAAGCATATGGAGAATTAGCTACTACTTTTGATCAAATAAGAGATAAAGAAAAAGTTATAGATCAAAGGGATATAGCAAATATCATAGATATGATACACAATGATGAATGTAAGGATTGTGGAATGAGAAGAAGGTGTTGGGAGTTAAAATTTAATCATACATATACCTTAATGTATGAGATATTAGAAATTCTTGAAGAACATGGAGATATAAATATCAATGATGTATCCGAAAATTTCAAAAAGGAATGTCTAAAGCCAAAAGATATAGTAAAAGTTGCTAGTTATTATTATAAAATATTTGTTCTAGATTATAATTGGAGATTAAAATTTTCTGAAAGTAGAAAGCTAATAGGAAATCAAATTGGAAGTATATCAAAATCTATGGAATCCTTATCCAAAGACCTAGAAGATAATATAATTATAGATTTAGAAAGAGAAAGATGTATAAATGATCAATTAGAAAGACACAACATACCAATACAAAGAATTAGTTATATGAGTAAAAATAAAGATGATTTTGAAATAACTATAGAAAAGAAAACTTGTAGTGATGGATGTATGTGTGATGAAAAATTAGTTAAGATTATCTCTGAATTTCTAGGAGAGAGTATATCAGCTCAAAAAATAGGATGCAATTCATTAGGTGAAAAATGTAAGATAAATCTTACTAAAGCTCAAAAATATAGAGCTATAACTGAAGTGGCTGTTATGTCTAGAGATGGATATATACTTTGCGGAGATAATTATACTTACATGAACATAGATGATGGTAAATACATGGTAGCTATAAGTGATGGAATGGGAAAAGGTAAAAAGGCATATGAAGAGTCTTCTATAACTATTGATATACTAGAAAAAATGATGGATGCTAAAATTGAAGATGAAATAGTTATCAATACCATAAATAATATGTTAATACTTAAGTCATCAGATGATGAGATGTTTTCTACTTTAGATTTAGGTATAATAGATTTAAAAAAAGGAGTATTAGATACTATAAAAATGGGTGCTTGCTCTACTTACATAAAAAGAAATCAAAAAGAAGTTGATTTAATATCAGCATCATCTCTCCCAGTAGGAATATTATCAGAGGTCAAACTAGATAGAAAAGCTGTAAAGGTTAAAGATGGTGACTACGTAATTATGATATCTGATGGAATTTTAGATGCAGGTAAGAATAATAACTTGGGTGATAATTGGTTAATAGACTTCTTACAAAAAATTGAGACAACTAATCCTAAAGAAATAGCGAATATTATTCTAGATAAAGCTCTTGAAATTCAGGATGGAATAGTAGAAGATGATATGACAGTGTTAGTTACAAAGCTATTTAATAACTAATCAACAGCTTGTGTGTAAAATGTTAATAAATTGTGTATAAATTGGAATTAGTTCTAAAATAGCTTAAATATATTGCAATTACAATAATCGACAAAATATAACAAACAATAAGACTGATGACTTTTACACAGATAGATATAAAAAAATACTAAAGATGATATCTATCAACAAAAAAGATGAATAAATGAGTAAAAACTGTTGATAAAATGATATTTTATGTTAATAAGCTCTGTAAAATTTAATAACCAAAAAATACCATGTATATAGATAACATTGGAAAAACTAAGATTAAACTTAATTAAATAATGTGGATATGTTAATAACTATGTGGATAACTAATAAAATAATAGAATATTGATAGTGGTAATATCTGAATAATATTCCCTCAAAAAGCCATCCTAATAAATAATTAGATTTTATTGAAAGGATGGCTTTTTATGGGTAAAAAATTATGTAAAGCAATTATACCCTTATGTATATCTATATTATGTATCTCATTAACAACACAGGAAAAGTATAACAAATATATCAGTAATGTGATTGATGCAGTTTCTATTGTTGACAATAAAGATGAAAGCGAGAAATTAAAGAAGGAAGTAGAAAAACCAAAAGAAAATAATTATACAAAAACTTATTGGAATTTGCAGAGCTTATATAACAGTGATGATGAATGGAGAAAAGAATTAGAAAAGTTTAATAAAGATAGTAAAGAACTAAATAATTATGTAGGAAGAGTTACAAAAACATCAACTCATTTAAAATTTGCATTAGAGATTAAAGAGAAATTAGATTCAAGAATAGAAAAGCTATATGCTTATGTTAAACTAAAGCAAGACATAAATAAAGATTCATATAAATACTTAGATATGAATGAGGACATAAACAAAGTTTATAGACAGTACAGTGGTATATGTTCTGATTTAGAGCAAGAAATACTTAAGTTACCAGAACAAGAATTTAAAAAAATAGTAGCTAACAAAAAAATAGACAAAAAATATGGTATGTATTTAAAAGATATAAGAAGGTGCAAAGCTCATTATTTAGATAATAAGTTAGAGCATTTACTTGCAAATACCTCAACTATATCATCTTTGCCTGGTGAATTGTACGAACTTTTTAGAAATATGGATAAAAAAACAAACTTAAATCCTTCTCAATATGCATCCGTTATGGAAGATGTAAATAGAGATGAAAGAAAGAATGCATTTCAAGATGAGTTTGTTGCTTATAATGATAATATAAACTTATTGTCAGGATTATTAATAGGGCAAGTTAAAAAGAATGTATTTTATTCATCAGAAAGAGGATATAAGTCATCTTTAGATATGTATCTGAACTCAGATAACATAGATGAAAAAGTATACAATAAATTAATCGAAACTGTTGATCAAAATTTAGGAAGTCTTCATAAGTACACAAGCCTAAGAAAAAAAGTTCTTAAGTTAGATAAAGTTTATTACTATGATATGTTTGTTCCTATAGTAGAGCCTGTAGACAATAATATAACCTATGATAAAGGACAAGGTATAATATATGCTGCATTGTCTCCTTTAGGAAAAGAATACGGAGATATAATCTATAAAGCTTTCAACGAAAGATGGATAGATGTTTATTCGAGTGAAAATAAAGTTAGTGGAGCATATTGTCTTTCTGTTTATGATAATCATCCGTATATACTATTAAACTATAATAATTCATTAGGTTCAGTGTCTACTTTAGCCCATGAGTTAGGACATGCAGCATATGAGTATTTAAGTTCAAAGAACCAAAACTATTTAAATTCGAATCCATCTATATTTACTCATGAAGTTGCATCTACTACTAATGAAGCACTTTTATATGAAGTACTTATAAGAAATGCTAAAAATGATAAAGAAAAAGCTTATTATATAACTCAATATTTAGATTTAATCAAAAATACTTTATATACACAAACTATGTATGCGGAATTTGAAAAAACTATTCATGAAATGATGGAAAGTGGTAAAAATTTAAATGCATTAGTTTTAAATGATGTATGGGGACAGCTTTTACAAAAATACTATGGTAAGGATTATGGTATAGATCAATTATCTAAAGTAGGGTGGTCAAGAATTCCTCATTTCTATAATAGCTTTTATGTTTATAAATATGCGACAGGTTGTAGTGCGGGAGTTAGCTTTGCAGAATATATATTAAAAAATGGACCTGACTATTATATAAACTTCCTTAAAGAAGGTGGTTCAGACTATCCTGTAAATCTTCTTAGAGATGCTGGGGTAAATTTAACTAGTACTAAACCTATAGAATCTACAATTAAAAAATTTGATAGTTTAGTTACTGAGCTTGAAGGCATTTTATCGAAAGAAATTAAATGACATAAATATTAGTTTAATGTTAAAATATAAATAAAAAGTCCTATTAAGGGACTTTTTATTTATGAGTAATATATGTGGAGGGAAAGTCTATGCAAAGAAAAGTAAGGAAAGCTGTAATACCTGCAGCAGGTTTAGGGACTAGATTTTTGCCAGCTACAAAAGCACAACCTAAAGAAATGCTACCAATAGTTGACAAACCAACTTTACAGTACATTATAGAAGAAGCTGTTGAATCAGGTATAGAAGAGATACTTATAATTACAGGAAGAAACAAAAAATCTATAGAAGATCATTTTGATAAATCTGTGGAGTTAGAATTAGAGTTAGAACAAAAGGGGAAAAAAGAGTTACTAGATATTGTTCAAAGTATATCTAATATGATTAACATACATTACATAAGACAGAAAGAACCTAAAGGTTTAGGAGATGCTATTTACTGTGCAAGACATTTTATAGGTGACGAGCCTTTTGCAGTAATGCTAGGTGATGATATAGTTGACAATGATGTTCCTTGTTTAAAACAACTTATGGACGCATATGATGAATATAGAACTACAATGTTAGGTGTACAAGAAGTAGATAGGAAAGACACTAATAAATATGGTATAATATCAGCTAAGCATATAGAAGATAGAGTGTATAAAGTTAAGGATTTAGTAGAAAAACCAGATGTTAAAAGTGCTCCATCAAATATAGCTATATTAGGAAGGTATATTATAACTCCTGAAATATTTGATATATTAGAAAATTTACCAGCAGGTAAAGGTGGAGAAGTACAATTAACTGATGCTCTTAGATTATTATCAAAAAAAGAAGCTATGTATGCCTATAAATTTGAAGGTCGAAGATATGATGTAGGAGATAAGCTAGGATTTTTAGAAGCAACTATAGATTTCGCTTTAAAAAGACCAGAACTCAAAAAACAATTTGTACAATACTTAAAAGAAGTTTGTAATAGATACGAAGAGTAAATTATAAAATAAATTTTAATGGAGTGATTTAAATGGCAAATACAAAGCAAAAGAAAAAAAATAGAATTGTAGCTATATGTATAATTGTTGTTCTTGTATTAACAAGTATGGGTTCACTTATAAGTGTGCTTGCATCAATGATATAAATAAAGTTATAAATCATGAGAAAAGTTAGTCTTTGAAAAAAGGCTAGCTTTAATTATGTGTATAATATGGTATTATGCACATAATTAAAGTCAATATAATACACTATTTTACAAAAAAACATATATATGTTTACTAAAGCAGGTATATAATGTATAATTTTTATTAACTAGATTGACTTAGGAGATGAGTATATTATGGATAGAAATTTAGCATTAGAACTTGTTAGGGTGACGGAAGCAGCAGCTTTAGTATCGTCTAAATTCATGGGTAGAGGCGACAAGAATGGAGCGGACGGAGCAGCAGTAGAAGCTATGAGAAGAGCTTTTGAATCAGTAAAGATAACTGGAGAAGTAGTTATAGGTGAAGGTGAATTAGACGAAGCGCCTATGTTATATATAGGGGAAAAAGTAGGAATGCAAACTTCTGAATGTATGGAAGTAGATATAGCAGTAGATCCATTAGATGGAACGTCATTAATAGCTAAAGGATTACCAAATGCAATATCTGTAATAGCTGTAGGTTCAAAAGGAAGCTTATTAAATGCACCAGATACATATATGAAAAAAATAATAGTAGGACCTAAAGCAAAAGGATGCATAGATTTAAATAAAAGTGTAGAAGAAAATATAATCGCTGTAGCTAATGCATTAGGAAAGAAAACTACACAAATGACAATAATAACTCAAGATAGAGAAAGACATGACTATATAGTAGAAACGGCTAGAAAATTAGGATGTAGAATAAAAATGTTCGGAGATGGAGATGTTGCAGCTGGTATAGCAACTTGTTTTGAAGAAACAGGAATAGACATGCTTATGGGTATAGGTGGAGGTCCAGAGGGTGTAATAACTGCAGCAGCTATAAAATGTATGGGTGGAGATATGCAAGCTCAAATATATCCACTAAGTGACCAAGAAAGAAATAGATGTTATGAAATGGGATTCTCAGATGAAGACTTAGAAAAGAAGCTAAGTATAGAAGATTTAGCAAAAGGAGAAAATCTATTCTTTGCAGCTACTGGTATAACAGATGGAGATTTGTTAAGTGGAGTAATAAATGTAGGTAACAATAAAGCTAAAACTCAATCAGTAGTTATGAGAGCTAAGACAGGTACGATTAGATTTGTAGATGCTATTCATAATTTAGATAAAAATGATATACTTATTGAACTAATGAAAAAATATAATATGTAGTAGAAAAATGGCAACATGAATATCATGTTGCTATTTTTTTTGAAAAACAGTTTAAAATTATAGAAAATAGTATAAAATAAAAGCTAAGAAGAATTAATTATGATAAATATAATAGTAAGTTTTATTTATTGACCAGATAGTATTAGTAGTGATATTATTAGAAATGATTATTAAGTAAAACTTTTCTTTTTCACACCTTTAATTTCCAAAAATAATTAAAATTATATATAAATAAATATATAAGATAAGGAGGATTTTTTTGAATACAGAAGAGATAACATTAGATGAGTTAAGCAACAAGACATTACAACAATTAAAAGATATAGCTAAAGAAGTAGGAATAAAATCTATAAGTAAATATAAAAAAAGTGAATTAATTGAAGTGATTAATCAAGACTTTGAATCTAAAAAGAATACAACAAAAGAAGTTAAAGTTGTTAAAGAAGAAAAAACTAATGAGGTTGTTGGAAATGGAAGATATACAAGACCTTATGAGAAGAGAGAAAATACGAATCAGAGTACTCCTAAATATACAGAAAATAAATATCAAAGAAATGATAATAGAGATTCTAGTATAAATAATGGAAATCAAAGAAATAATAACAACAAAAATTACTATACTCCAAAAGTTGTTGATGAATCTAAAATAATAGATGAATTCAACACTTCAAAAGATGATGAGGTAATGGGTGTTTTAGAAATACTACCAGATGGATTTGGCTTCTTAAGAGGTTCGAATTATTTATCTACGGAAGAAGATGTATACGTATCGCCATCTCAGATTAGAAGATTTAACATGAAAACAGGAGATAAAATAAGGGGTATAACTAGACATCCTAAAACTGGAGAAAAATTTAGAGCTCTTTTATATGTACAAAAAGTAAATGATGAAAATCCAGAAACTGCTATTCAAAGAAAATCATTTGAGCTATTAACGCCTATATATCCAGAAGAAAGACTAACATTAGAAAGAAGTCAAAGTGATATAGCTACTAGACTTATCGATTTAATATCACCTATAGGTAAAGGGCAAAGAGGATTAATAGTAGCTCCACCTAAGGCTGGAAAAACAAGTCTTCTTAAAAATGTAGCTAATAGCATAGTAAAAAACCACCCAAATGTTGAATTAATAGTTCTTCTTATAGATGAAAGACCAGAAGAGGTTACAGATATGAGAGAATCTATAAATGGAGATGTTATATACTCTACTTTTGACCAAGTATCTAGTCATCATGTTAAAGTTGCAGAAATGGTTTTAAATAGAGCACAAAGATTAGTAGAGCATGGAAAAGATGTAGTAATATTATTAGATAGTATTACTAGACTTGCAAGAGCATACAACTTAACAATATCTCCAACGGGTAGAACTTTATCAGGAGGTCTTGATCCAGGAGCATTACATGGACCTAAAAAGTTTTTTGGAGCAGCTAGAAATATAAGACAAGGTGGATCTCTTACTATTCTTGCAACAGCATTAGTAGAAACAGGTTCAAGAATGGACGATGTAATATTTGAAGAATTCAAAGGTACAGGTAACATGGAATTAAACTTAGATAGAAAATTAGCAGAGAAGAGAATATTCCCGGCAGTAGATATCTACAAATCAGGAACGAGAAGAGAAGATTTATTATTAGCGGAAGCAGAAAAAACAGCTCTTTGGAGATTAAGAAGAGAAATGAGCAATAATTCAGTGCTAGAAGTTACAGATAAAGTTATAGAATTACTTAAGAGAACTAAAAATAATGAGGAATTTATAAAATCAATAAAAGCCCTTTAAACTATAATAAAAACTCCTTGAACGCATAAAAAACTTGTGTTATAATGGTATAGTTGATAATGCAAAACGAAAAATTAATATAGTTAATTTATAAAGATTGAGAAAGAGGTGAAGAGAATGCAAAAAGATATACAACCAAAGTACGAAGCTGTAGCAGTTAAATGTGCTTGTGGAAACACATTCCAAGCTGGTTCTGTAAAGGATGAAATAAAAGTGGAAATATGTTCAGATTGTCATCCATTCTATACTGGAAAGCAAAAGAATATAGAAGCTGGTGGAAGAATAGACAAGTTCAAGAAAAGATTCAAAATGGACTAATTTTTATAAAAGTGGAGTTGGAGGAGCCAACTCCTATTTTATTTCAGTAATAGGGGGTACCGTATATGTACAGACCAGTAAATCATGGATATATAGAACTAGTAATAGGACCTATGTATAGTGGTAAAAGTGAGGAGCTTATAAGAAGGCTGAAAAGAGCCCAAATAGCTAAACAAAACATTGTCGTTTTTAAGCCACAAATAGATGATAGATATAGCAAAGACGATGTAGTTTCTCATAGTGGAGATAGTATAAATGCTATACCTATTAACAAAGCAAAAGAAATCTACAACTATATAAATAGTAAGACACAAGTTGTAGGTATAGATGAAGTTCAATTTTTTGATGAAGAAGTAATAGAAGTTGTCGTGAATTTAGCTGATAAAGGAATAAGAGTTATAGCAGCTGGATTAGACATGGATTTTAAAGGTGAACCTTTTGGGCCGACACCAAAACTTTTAGCTGTTTCTGAATTCGTTGATAAAATACAAGCTATATGTTCAGTTTGTGGGCAACCCGCAACTAGATCTCAAAGATTAATAAATGGAGAGCCTGCAAGATATAATGACCCAATAATACAAGTAGGTGCAGTAGAAAGTTACGAAGCTAGATGTAGAAAATGTCATGTGGTTTATAGTGAAAAAAATAAATAATGATTAATTGTCCCTTTAAAGGTTTACTTTAAGGGGAATTTTTATAATTAAAAATGTATGAGGTATTAAAAGTTTTAACTTAATAGTTTTTTTATATTATAATAGAATGTAGGTAATTAAATACAAGTTAAGAGGTGAATAGATGAGTAAGCAATTTGTAGGGGGGCAAGCTGTTATTGAAGGTGTTATGATGCAGTCAAAAGAAAAAAGAGCAATAGCAGTTAGAAAAAGTGATGGAGATATAGTAGTAAGAAAAAATAAAATAAAAAGTTGGATAAATGAGAAGAATATAGATAAAATCCCCTTTTTGAGAGGATCTTTTGTATTAATAGACACGATGATTGAAGGAATGAAAAGTTTGAATTTTTCATCAGAGTTTTTTTTAGAAGATGAAGAAGATGCTTTTGACAGATTTATTAAAAAGGTATTTAAGGATAAAGCTAATGATGTAATGATAGGTATTACTATGGTATTGGCTATTATAATTTCAGTAGGTTTATTTGCAATACTTCCGACTATGGTTGGAGGAACTTTTTCAAAAATTGTAGAAAATAAGATTATACTTAATTTAATTGAAGGAATAATTAGAATAGGAATTTTATTTGGATATATGTTATTGATATCTAGAAGTAAGGATATACAAAGGGTATTTCAATACCATGGAGCAGAGCATAAAAGTATACATTGTTATGAAAATGAACAAGAGCTTACTGTAGAAAATGCAAGGAAATTTACTAGACTTCATCCAAGATGTGGAACAAATTTCTTGTTTATAGTTATGTTTACATCTATAATATTATTTTCTTTTTTTGGATGGCCAAATCCTGTAGTTAGAATAGCAATGAGAATTCTATTTATTCCTATAGTTGCAGGAATATCGTACGAGATAATAAGATTTCTTGGGAAATACAACAATAAACTTACTAAAATTGTCGCATACCCAGGTATGATGTTACAGTATTTAACAACAAAAGAACCAGATGATGAACAATTGGAAGTTGCTATAGCGGCACTTAAAGCTGTTATAGATTAGAAATAAAGGAGATACTATGACTATAAGAGATATAATTATCAAATATTCAGAAGTTCTAAAAGAAATAAGTGATACACCTAGATTAGATGTTGAAATATTACTCCAAAAAGCGTTAGGAGATATAGATAGAATTTATATACATGTTAATATAAATAAACACTTATCAAAGGAAGAAGAAGAAAAGTTTTTAGAATTAGTAGAAGATAGAATTAAAGGTCGACCTGTTGCTTATATAGTAGGAAAAAGAGAATTTATGGGTTTAGATTTTGAAGTTAAAGAAGGTGTACTAATACCTAGACCAGATACAGAAACTTTAGTAGAAGAAATAATAGAACTTTGTAAAAACAAAAAAGACATAAGTATATTAGATATAGGTACAGGCTCAGGAGCTATAACTGTAAGTCTAGCTAAATATATTGAAAATGCAAAGGTTACATCTTTTGATATAGAAGATATTCCGTTAGAAGTAGGTAAAATAAATGCTATAAATAGCGGAGTTGATAATAAAATAGATTTTGTAAAATCAGACCTGTTTAGTTCTATAGAAGGTAAAAATATTAAATTTGATGTAATAGTATCAAATCCACCCTATATACCTAAAAAAGATATGGATACACTTCATACTCAGGTAAAAGACTATGAACCGTATAATGCATTAGAAGGTGGAGATGATGGATTAGATTTTTATAGAGATATAACACAGCAATCGAAACAGTATATAGTAGAAAATGGAATATTAGCTTATGAGGTTGGACATGATCAAGCAGAAGAAGTTTCTGAGATTATGAGAGAAAATGGATACGCAAAAATATATACTAAGAAGGATATTCAAGGTATTGAGAGAGTTGTTATAGGCTTTAAACTATGATATAATGAAAAATTGATATGCTACAATAAACGAGGTGAATAAGGATGCTAGAAAAATTAGAAGTATTAGAGGATAAATATAGAGATTTAACTGAAAAAATAAGTGATCCGGAAGTAATAAACAATCAAAAGATTTGGCAAAAATATATGAAAGAACATTCTGACTTAGAACCGATAGTAATGAAGTACAGAGAGTACACGAATGTATTAAATGCTATAAAAGATTCTAAAGAAATATTACAAGAAGAATCAGATGAAGAACTAAGAGAATTAGCTAAGATGGAATTATCAGAAATGGAAGATCTAGTAGAACCATTAGAAGAAGAACTTAGAATATTATTATTACCAAAAGATCCTAACGATGACAAGAACGTTATAGTTGAAATAAGAGGTGGAGCTGGTGGAGATGAGTCAGCTTTATTTGCAGGGGATTTATTTAGAATGTATACTAGATACGCTGAAAGATCAAGATGGAAAACGGAATTATTAAGTGCTAGTGATACTGGTGTTGGTGGATACAAAGAGGTATCATTCTTAATAAAAGGAAAAGGTGCTTATTCAAAACTTAAGTATGAATCAGGAGTTCATAGAGTACAAAGAATACCAGCTACTGAATCTGGAGGAAGAATACATACTTCTACAGCAACAGTTGCAGTATTACCAGAAGTAGACGTAGTAGAAGTAAACATAAACCAAAATGACTTAAGAATAGACGTGTTCCGTTCTTCAGGAAATGGTGGACAAAGTGTTAACACTACTGACTCTGCGGTAAGAGTAACTCATATACCAACAGGTGAGGTAGTATCTTGCCAAGATGGTAAATCGCAGTTAAAAAATAAAGAGCAAGCTCTTAAAATATTAGTTGCTAGACTTAACGAAAAAGCTATAGCTGAACAAAATAAAGATATAGCGGCAGAAAGAAAGAGTCAAGTTGGTACTGGAGATAGAGCAGAGAGAATAAGAACTTACAATTTCCCTCAAGGTAGAGTGAGTGATCACAGAATAAACCTAACATTATATAAATTAGATTCATTCTTAGATGGGGACATAAATGAGATGATAGATGCCCTGATAACTGTAGACCAAACTGAGAAAATGTCAGCAATATAAATCCCTATTAATTTAGGGATTTTTCTATAATAACGTGGTCATGTTATAGATGTGCTATGTATATACTTTAATATATATAGTACAAGGAGGGTGTAAATGATATTAAAAATAACGATGATAGGATTATTAGCAGGGATAATAGGTACTGGATTTGGAGGAGTTCTATCGGCAATATTTAAAAAAGATGTAGATAGATATTTAGATTTCTTTATGGGGTTAGCTGGAGGTATAATGCTAGCAGTGGTGGTATTTGACTTAATGAAGGAAGCTATGAATGAAATGGGAGTACTCTATACTGTATTATTTATTTTTATGGGAGTACTCCTTACTATGTACATAAAATCAAGATTAGAAGTCTCTAAAGAAATGAAATCAGGATATCTTATATTCATGAGTATATTACTACATAATTTACCAGAAGGATTAGCTATAGGATCTTCATTTATGTCTACTGAATCCCTAGGAATTACTTTGGCGATTATAATAGGTATTCACAATATACCAGAGGGATTAGCAATGGCTCTCAGCTTAGTAGGAACAAAAATGAAAATATCTAAAGTCATTTTGTTTACAATAATAGCGGGAATACCTATGGGGATAGGAAGTTTTTTAGGGGCCTATTTTGGTGGAACTTTTAATTCTCTTATAGGAGTATTTCTTTCTATAGCTGCGGGAACCATGATGTATGTTGTACTTGAAGAAATATTTCCGAAATCTAGGAGTTTATATTGTATATTTGGATTTCTAGTTGGAACAGTAATCGTATATTGCATCTAAAACTAAAAACTAAAGATGAAAGTAGGTGTACCAAAATGAAAACTATAATAAGTAAAATTGATATCAATAATATGGACAAAGAAGAACTAAAGAAACAAGCCAAATTATTAAATGAAGGAAAAACTGTTATATTTCCTACTGAAACAGTATATGGATTAGGTGCAAATGCATTAGATGAAGATGCTGTAAAGAAAATATATGAAGCAAAAGGACGACCAAGTGATAATCCACTTATAGTACATATATATGAAAAAAATGAGATTTATGATTTAGCTAAAGATATAAGTGAAAAGGCTGAAACTGTAATGAATAAATTTTGGCCTGGTCCAATAACTATAATACTAAATAAAAAAGAGATAATACCTTATAAGACTAGTGGTGGATTAAATACAGTGGCAATAAGAATTCCATCTCACCCTATAGCAAGAAAAATAATTAAATACGCAGGAGTTCCTATAGCGGCACCTTCAGCTAATATATCTGGAAGGCCGTCTCCTACTAAAGCAGACCATGTATATGAAGAAATGAATGGTAGAGTAAATGGAATTGTTTTAGGTGGAGATAGTAATTTTGGACTAGAATCTACTGTACTAGATATGACTAGCGAAGTTCCTATGATACTAAGACCAGGAAGTATTACAAAAGAGGATTTAGAAGAAGTAATAGGCGAAGTAACAATAGACCCGTCCTTAGAAAAAAAAGAAGATAATAAAAAAGCAAGAGCTCCAGGAATGAAGTATACTCATTATTCACCAGATGCAGATGTTTATATAGTTTCGGGAGCAATAGAAAATGTAGCGAATAAAATAAATGAGTTAGTTAGTGTTAACTTAGAAAAGGGACTAAAAACGGGAGTAATGTGTTTAGAAAAAAATAAGCATAAATATAAAGGGGAAGTCGTTTCGCTAGGTAATAATCTAGACGAAGTCGGTAGAAATCTATTTGATATTCTAAGAGAAATGGACAAAAAAAATGTAGATATAGTCTACTCAGAGGAATTTCCTTCACAAGGAATTGGACGAGCTATAATGAATAGACTACTTAAATCAGCTGGATATAAAATCATTCATACATAAAAAGAGTACACTATAAAATATGTTTTATTAAATAAGTTATACTATAAAAAAGTATTTAAATGTAATATAATATCAACAGGAGCAATTTTGTTCTTAAATAACATGAATAAAATGTAACCTGAGAAATAATATAACATATCGGAGGCATTGTACATATGAAAATAGGTTTAGGATGTGATCATGGAGGATACAATTTAAAATCTGAAATAATCAAATACCTAGAAACAAAAGGTATTGAATGTGTAGATTTTGGAACTAACAATGGATTAGATTCAGTTGACTATCCTGTATATGGAGAGAAAGTTGCAAATGCTGTAGCTGCAAAAGAAGTAGATTATGGAATAATATGCTGTGGAACGGGGATAGGAATATCTTTGGCAGCAAATAAAGTACCAGGGATAAGATGTGCAGTAGTATCAGATGTTTTCTCGGCTAAAATGTCGAAGGCTCACAATAATGCTAATATGTTATCTTTAGGAGAACGAGTTTTAGGAAAAGGATTGGCTTTAGAAATAGTCGAAGCTTGGATAAAAACAGAGTTTGAAGGCGATAGACACTCAAAAAGAGTTGATATGATAAATAAAATAGAACAAAAACACAGTAAGTAGGAGGAAATATAAAAAATGAGCAAAGTAGTAGTGACAGACCATCCATTAATACAACACAAGTTAACATTAATGAGAGATAAAAACACAGGATCAAAGGATTTCAGAGAACTTTTAACAGAAATAACAATGTTAATGGGCTTTGAAATAACAAGAAACTTACCATTAGAAGAAGTTGAAATAGAAACACCAGTAGTAACGGCAACATCTAAAGTGTTATCTGGTAAAAAATTAGGAATAATACCTATATTAAGAGCTGGACTTGGAATGGTAGATGGATTAGTTAACTTAATACCAGCTGCTAAAGTTGGACATGTAGGATTATATAGAGATCCTGAAACATTACAACCGGTAGAATACTACTGCAAACTTCCTCAAGATATAGAAGAAAGAGAAATGATAGTTGTAGATCCAATGCTTGCAACAGGAGGATCGGCTGTAGCAGCTATAGATGTATTGAAAGCAAGAGGTGCAAATAGTATAAAATTAGTTAACTTAGTTGCAGCTCCAGAAGGTATTGCAGAGGTTCAAAAGTATCATCCAGATGTAGATATATATGTAGCTTCGATAGATGAAAAATTAAATGATCATGGATACATAGTTCCTGGACTAGGAGATGCGGGAGACAGATTATTCGGTACAAAATAGATATTGCCTAAAAAAGAATCTATATAATCATTATATAGATTCTTTTTTTTAAAAAAAAATAAATATATTAAAAAAGCTAAGAGATTTTAACTTCAAGTTAACAAAAATGATTTCATAACGTATATAATATAAATAGTACACATAAACATAAGGTTAGGAATTAAACTTTCATAAGAAAAATATTTCATGATATAAATAGCTTACATAAATAGAATGAAATATTAAAAAGCTTATAAATAAGTAGAAAACGATTTATAACGACAAGAAGTTTGGAAGTTGAGATGAAAAAAAACTTGAAAATTTGAATAAAATTGAATGAACTTGAATAAAATATTAAAAAATAAAAAAGTTATTTAAAAAAATTAGAAATAGTGATAAGATATATTTTATAATAAAATCATTTGATTATAATTATGACTATATATATTTATAAAATTATAAATATAATTAGCTTATTAACTAATTATATTACTATAGTGAGGATATACTATTTATGAGTAAAAAAAAAATGTATATGGAAATAGCCAATACGCTATCGTTATTAAGTCAGTTGGGTTTGATGATGTTAATACCTATATTAGGTCTTGCTTATGTAGGGAAAGCTTTAGACACTAAACTAAATACATCTCCAATGTTCATTTTAATATTTATGATTTTGGGTATTGGTGGGGGTTTTATGGGTGTTTATAAAACCTTAAAGGTGTATATGAAAAGGAAGTGATTTAATGGACATAAGATTACAAAATGAAATAAACAACGTGAAAAAAGGTGTTGTTGTTTTTGATGTAGTTATATTAATACTATTTATAATTACGTCTAATTTTAATAAACCAATGATTCTAGGCTTAATATTTGGAACAATAATAGCAATACTAAACTTTAGGCTATTAGCTATAACTATAGAAAAAGTAGTAACTATGCCTCAAAATAAAGCTCAGATATATTCAGCAAGTAGGTATATACTTAGAATGGTTATTGTAGGTGTAGTTTTATTAGTATCAGCTAAAGCACCTCATTTAAGTGTTTTAGGAGTTGCTATTGGACTTGTAAGCCCTAAGTTTGTTATATTAGCAAGAAAATTATTAATAGACAAACTAAAAAGAAAGGAGGCGTAAGTATGAGTCAAGCAAGATGGATTGCTATTTTAGGTGATTTTAAAATAAGTGAAACTGTTATAGTAAGTTGGATTATAATAGCTGGTTTAGCCATAATATCTTATTTACTAACAAGAAATTTAAAGAAAACACCTACAAGCAAAGTACAAATACTTTTAGAGTTTGCAGTAGGTGGTCTTTATAAGCTAGTGAATGATACTATGGGTGAAAAAACAGTAAAAAGAATGCCAAATATAGCGCCATACATAGGAAGCTTATTCTTGTTCTTTGCATGTTCGAATCTAATAGGGTTATTAGGATTTAGATCTCCTACCACAGACTTAGATACAACATTAGCATGGGCACTTATAACATTCTTTATGATTTATGTTACAGGTGTAAGATTTAATGGATTTGGATATTTCAAAGGATTATTGGAACCTATTCCATTTTTATTACCACTTAATATTATAGGAGAGTTAGCTAGACCTATCTCGTTAAGTTTCCGTCCATTTGGTAATATATTAGGTGGTGCGGTTATAATGAAGTTGTTCTATGACTTTTTAGCGTATTTATCATCATTTATACCAGCTATAGGTTCAGTGCCGATAGGACAAATATTAATACCGGTGCCATTACATTTATACTTTGACTTATTTGCTGGACTACTACAATCGTTTATATTTATAATGTTAACGATGGTTTTCGTAGGAAATGCAGCAGAGTAAAAATATAATTAAAAAATAATTAAAAATTCAAGGAGGAAAAAATTATGGATATGACTACAGCAATAGTAGCAGCAGGTTCAGCTATAGGAGCAGGTCTTGCAGTTATAACAGGTATAGGAGCAGGTATAGGACAAGGATTTGCAGCAGGTAAAGCAGCAGAAGCAGTTGGAAATCAACCAGAAGCAAAAGGAGATATAACTCAAACAATGTTACTTGGAGCAGCAGTTGCAGAGTCTACAGGTATATACGGACTTGTTATAGCAATAATCCTTTTATTCGCAAACCCATGGATATAATAAATTTATGGAAAAGATTATAATTAGTTATCATAATTAGAAGATGGTATAATCATCTTCTAATTATGAATTGCGATTACGATTAGTAGAAAGGAGGATAAATAATGGAATTTAAGCCACTTATAGGCATAACATACGAATTGGTATTTCAGCTTATAAATACTTTCTTAGTATTCTGGATACTAAAAAAACTTTTATTTAAACCTGTTATGGGAGTAATAGAAGCTAGACAAAAAGATATAGATCAAAATTTAGCTCAAGGAGAACAGGCTAAATCTGAAGGTTTATCTATAAAAAAAGAATACGAAGAAAAAATAACTTCTGCTAAGAATGAAGGGCAAGAAATAATCAAACAAGCTACTTTAAGAGCAGAGAAAAAAGAATCTGAAATAATATCTACTGCAAAAGAAGAAGCTCAAAGCTTAAAAGAAAAAGCTAGCAAAGATGTAGAACAAGAGAAACAGAAAGTTATGAATGAAATCAAAAATGATATATCAGACATAGCATTGTTAGCTGCATCTAAGGTTATTGAGAAAGATATAGATAAGTCTAAACACGAAGAGTTAATAAATAACTTTATAAAAGAGGTAGGCGAAGCTAAATGATAAGTATAGTAGCAGGAAGATATGCTGAAGCCCTATTTCAAATAGGAGAAGAAACAGCTTCTACTACTAAGTTATATGAAGAATTAAATGAAGTAGTAGATATATTGAAATCTAATGTAGATTTCAATAATGTTTTAAAATCTCCACTTGTAGCAAAGGGAGAAAAGAAGAATTTAGTAGAAAAAGTTTTTGGAAACCAATTAAGTGTTAACTTAAATAGTTTCTTAAAGATAATGATAGATAAAGATAGAATGTCTGCTTTAGAGGCAGTATCAAAATATTACAAAGTATTATTAAATGAAAAAAATAATATCATAGAAGGAATCGCAATAACAGCGGTGACTATGAGTTTAGAAGAATTAAAGCAACTTGAAGCTAAACTTTCAAGTAAATACAATAAAAATGTTACTTTAGAAAATAAAGTTGATGAGTCTATATTAGGAGGAATTCTAGTTAGACTTGGAAATGAAGAGATAGATGGGACTGTTAAAACTCGCTTAGCGGGTATGAAAGAACAACTATCGCAAGTAATATCTTAGAATGGCGGTGAATCCATGAAATTAAGACCTGAAGAAATCAGTACTATAATAAAAGAACAAATAAAAAATTATGAAAACAAAGTTGAATTGACTGACACAGGCAGTGTTTTAAAAGTTGGAGATGGTATAGCGAGTGTTTATGGATTAGAAAATGCTATGGCCGGAGAACTTTTAGAATTTCCTGGTAAAGTATACGGAATGGTCCTTAACCTTGAAGAAGATATGGTTGGGGCAGTTATGCTTGGTGATGATCAAGGTATAAGAGAAGGCGATATAGTTAAGAGAACTGGAAACGTAGTTTCTGTTCCTGTTGGAGATGCCTTATTAGGAAGAGTTGTAAACTCATTAGGTCAACCAATAGATGGAAAAGGGCCTATAAATACAGATAAGAAAAGACCAGTTGAGTCTAAAGCTACAGGCATAATGGCTAGAAAATCTGTTCATCAACCACTTGAAACAGGTATAAAAGCTATAGATGCAATGATTCCAATAGGAAAAGGGCAAAGAGAGCTTATAATAGGTGATAGACAAACAGGTAAAACATCTATATGTATAGATACTATACTTAACCAAAAAGGTAAGGATGTTATATGTATATATGTTGCTATAGGGCAAAAACGTTCTACAGTAGCACAATTAGTTAATACGTTTGAAAAACATGGAGCAATGGACTACACAATAGTAGTATCTGCTACAGCTTCTGAATCTGCACCACTTCAATTCTTAGCACCATATGCTGGGGTTTCAATGGGTGAAGAATTCATGTTTGAAGGAAAACACGTTCTTATAGTGTATGATGATTTAACTAAGCATGCTGTTGCATATAGAGAGATGTCATTATTACTTAAGAGACCACCAGGACGTGAAGCTTATCCTGGGGATGTATTCTACTTACACTCAAGATTATTAGAAAGAGCAGCTAAGTTATCGGATAAATTAGGAGCAGGATCTATTACTGCATTACCTATAATTGAAACTCAAGCTGGAGACGTTTCAGCATATATACCAACAAATGTTATATCTATAACTGATGGACAGATATACTTAACGCCTGAATTATTCTATGCAGGTATAAGACCAGCAGTTGACCCTGGTATATCGGTATCAAGAGTTGGTGGAGCTGCTCAAATAAAATCAATGAAAAAAGTTGCTGGACCATTAAAGCTTCTTTACTCTCAATACAAAGAACTTGCAGCATTCGCTCAGTTTGGATCTGATTTAGATGAAGATACAAAAAAGAGGCTTGCTCAAGGTGAAAGAATAGTTGAAGTATTAAAGCAAGGTGAACAACAACCATTAGCTGTACAAAATCAAGTTATGATAATACATGCAGTTGCAAATGATTTATTAGCAGATATACCAGTTAATAATATATTAAAATTTGAAAATGAATTATATGAATTCGTTAATATGAATTATCCAGAAATAGGAAAGAAAATTCTTGAAGGTGGAGACTTCATTCAAGAATTAACTAACGCTATAAATGAATTTAAGAAAAAATTTGTTATAGAAGCGTAATCCTTTTTACAAAAGGAGGTAACCCAATTGGCAGGAGCTGGAATGAAGGAAATTAAAACTCGTATTAAGAGTGTTGAGAGTACTAGACAAATTACTAAAGCTATGGAATTAGTATCATCTTCTAAATTTAGAAGGGCTAAGGAAAGAGCTCAAAGTACAAGACCTTACTTTAACACGTTGTACAGTACTGTACAAAAGATAGCTGAAAATACGGGGAATAGTAAGAATATTTTTCTTAAAAAAAGAGAAGTTAAGAATGTATGTTATATAGTAATAGCTGGAGACAGAGGACTAGCAGGAGGTTATAACTCTAATATTCTAAAAACTGTACTTAGAAGCAATACTTTAGGAACAGGAAAAGTAATACCTGTAGGTAAAAAAGCTAAAGAATATTTTACTAAGAGGAATTATGAAATAATAGATTCTATACCTAGTGTAGAGTATGCTGTCTATGAAGATGCAAGCAGAATAGCACAAACTGCTATGGAGGCTTTTAAAAAAGGAAAAGTTGATGAGGTACATCTTGTTTATACACAATTTATATCTGCGTTAAATCAAGAACCAAAAGTAGTTAAGTTATTACCTTTAACGATTGATAAAAATAAAACTGAAGAAATTAAACAAGCAAAAGCTGCAGTGGAGTACTTACCATCACCGGATGAAGTATTAGGATATATATTACCAAAGTATGTTTCAGGTATTATACATGGAGCAGTAGCAGAATCTTATGCATCTGAACAAGCTGCAAGAAGAACTGCGATGGAATCAGCTACAGACAATGCTAATGATATGATAGCAAAACTAGAATTAAGTTACAATAGAGCGAGACAGGCAGCAGTTACTCAAGAGATATCTGAAATAGTTGGAGGAGCTGCAGCATCAGCTAAATAATTAAGGAGGTTAGGCCATGGCAAATATAGGTAAAATTGTTCAGGTTATAGGGCCAGTATTAGACGTTAAGTTTAATAGTGAAAAAAGCTTACCTAATCTATTAAATGCATTAGTGATAAAGCATGGAGATCAAGAAATAGTGGCGGAAGTTGCTCAACACGTTGGCGATGACACTGTTAGATGTATATCAATGAGTTCGACAGACGGACTTGTAAGAGGAATGGAAGTTGTAGATACAGAAGCACCTATAAGTGTTCCAGTAGGTAATGCAACGTTAGGAAGAATATTCAATGTACTAGGAGAGGCAGTTGATGGAAAAGGAGCTTTAAAAGAAGCGCCTATGTCACCTATACACAAAGCAGCTCCAAGTTTTGAAGATATACAGCCAACTGCAGAAATACTAGAAACTGGTATAAAAGTAGTTGACTTATTAGCACCTTACTTAAAGGGTGGTAAGATAGGTCTATTTGGAGGAGCAGGTGTTGGTAAAACAGTTCTTATACAAGAACTTATAAACAATATAGCTACTCAACACGGTGGAATATCAGTATTCGCAGGTGTTGGTGAAAGAACAAGAGAAGGTAATGACCTTTATGAAGAAATGACTGAGTCTGGAGTTATAAAGAAAACTGCACTAGTATTTGGACAAATGAATGAGCCGCCTGGAGCGAGAATGAGAGTTGCGTTATCAGGACTTACAATGGCAGAACACTTTAGAGATAAAGAAAATCAAGACGTTTTATTATTCATAGATAATATATTTAGATTTACTCAAGCAGGTTCTGAGGTTTCTGCGTTACTTGGACGTACACCATCAGCAGTTGGATACCAACCAACACTTGCTACAGAAATGGGTAAACTACAAGAGAGAATAACATCAACTAAGAACGGATCAATAACATCTGTTCAGGCTGTATATGTACCTGCTGATGACTTAACTGACCCAGCACCAGCTACAACATTCTCTCACTTAGATGCTAAGACAGTTTTATCTAGACAAATAGCATCTCTAGGTATATTCCCTGCAGTTGACCCATTAGAGTCAACTTCAAGAGTTCTTGATCCATCAATAGTTGGTAAAGAACACTATGAAATAGCTAGAGGAGTTCAAATTATCTTACAAAGATACAATGAACTTCAAGATATAATAGCTATACTTGGTATGGATGAATTATCTGATGAAGATAAAATAATAGTTGCTCGTGCTAGAAAGATACAAAGATTCTTATCTCAACCTTTCCACGTTGCAGAGCAGTTTACAGGGTTCCCAGGTAAATATGTACCATTAAAGGAAACTGTAAGAAGTTTCAAAGAAATATTAGAAGGAAAGCATGATAGCTTACCTGAATCAGCATTCTTATTCGTAGGAAGTATAGAAGAGGCAGTGGAAAAAGCTAAGGAGAGTAGATAATAATGGCTAGCGAATTTGCGGTTGAAATTGTTACTCCAGATAATACCTTCTATAAGGAAAATGCTGAGATGATAATAGTTAGAACTACTGAAGGTGATAGAGGTATACTTAAAAATCATAGACCTTTAGTAACAGGAATTGCAACAGGAACTTTACGTATAAAAAAGGATGGAAAATTCAGAGAAGCTGAAATCTCTGGAGGATTTATGAATGTAGAGAAGGAAAAAATTGTTATAGTTACTGAATCTGCAAAATGGTTATAATGTAAAGTTTATAAAAAAGGACTAGGTTAATATCTAGTCCTTTTTTTTGTTTTTATTAAAAATATATTCTGCTGTTGAATATAAATAGTCAATAGTAATACAATAGTAGTATAAGCACTTTTTGGAGGATATTATGAATATACTAGATATTGGAGTAGACATTATTGAAATAAATAGGATTAAAGAAGCTATAGAAACAAATCCTAGGTTTTTAGATAAAATGTTTACAGAAAATGAAATAGCCTACTTTAATAAAAGAGGATTAAAGCATGAAACTATAGCTGGTAACTTTGCAGCTAAGGAAGCAATAAGTAAATCTATAGGAACTGGAATTAGAAATTTTAACTTTAAAGATATAGAAATATTAAGAAATGAAATAGGTAAACCCATTGTAAAAACATATAATAATTTAACACAGATTTGCATAGATTATAATGTTATAGATATAAAAGTAAGTATATCCCATTGCAAAGAATATGCTGTAGCTAATGCTATAGCTATAGTTAAGGAGTGATAATATGAAGAACAAAACAGCTAAAGATATAATGACCACAGAAGTAATAGTGGCTCATAAAGGAGAGAATATAGCAAATGTAGCTAAATTGTTAATTAAAGAAAAAATAGGAGGATTGCCTGTAGTAGATGAAGAAAATAAGGTAATAGGTATAATATCAGAAACTGATATTATGAAGAAAGAAAAATATGTAGACACACCTAGAGTTATAAATTTTTTAGAAAGTATAATATTTTTAGATGATGTAAAAAAGATGGAAGATGACCTAAAAAAAATAGCTGCATATAAGGTTGAAGATTTAATGTCTAAAGACATAATTAAGGTTAATGAAGATGACAAATTTGATGATATAGCAAATATAATGATAAAAAAATCTATAAATAGAGTACCTGTTGTAGATGAAAACAACCAATTAAAAGGAATAATATGCAGGTATGATATTATACGAGCTATGTATGATGAATAAAAATTAATAGGAGGATTTTTGTGAAAAGTAAGTGGGCAATTATTTCGATTATGATTATAGTAATCCTTGGGGTTTTTATAGGATGCGAAAAGAAACAGTCCACAAAAGAAAAAGTTTATAGTGATTTTCAAAAGAAAATTTCTACAATGTCCTCATATAGTTGTATAGCAGAGATAAAGGCTGTAGGAAATAAGAGTGAACATAATTATGTATTTATTCATAGTTATAATAAGCCAGATAATTATAAATTAGAAGTTATATCACCAAAGCACTTAAAAGGAAAAACTATAGAATATAAAGGTGATAAAATATTAGTCAAAAACCCTAATATTAATGATGTACTAGAGTTACCTAACGTTGGTAAAAACGAACAGTATATGTTTATTGGGGATTTTATAAAAAACTACCTTCAAAATGAAGAAGTAAGTATAAGTTTGTCTGATAATAAATTAGTTTTAGAAACGTACATACCGGGAGATAACGAATACTTTAATAAACAAGTATTATACGTTAACTGTGACACTAAAACTCCTGAAATTATGGAGATACTAGATAATAAAGAAAATATTAAGTTTGTAGTAACCTACAAAGATTTTCAGTGGAAAAAATAAGGGGGAATACTAAAGACTATGGAAACTAAAATAACAGCTCCTACGTGGGCGGAGATAAATCTAGATAACATAAAGTTTAATTTAAATAATATAAAAAAATTATTAAAAGAAGATACTAAAATTTGTGGAGTAATAAAAGCTAATGCATATGGACATGGTGCAGTTAAAGTTGCAGAGATATTAGAAAATGAAAAAGTAGATTATCTAGCAGTTGCTAGATTAGAAGAAGCAATAGAGCTTAGACAAAATGATATAAAGCTTCCAATACTATGTTTAGGTTATGTCCCTGAGGAATCCTTAGAAATAGCTATCAAGAACAATATAATTCTTACTGTTTATTCACTTGAAATGGCTCAAAAAATTGATAATATAGGTAAGTGTATAAAACAGAAAACTTTGGTTCATATTAAGATAGACACAGGAATGGCTAGAATAGGATTTATGGCTGATGAGCTTGCTATCAAAGACATTGTACAAATTTGTAAACTAGAATTTGTAGAAGTAGAAGGTATCTATACTCATTTTGCAACAGCAGATGAAAAGGATAAAAACTTTACTTATATTCAAGCTAAAAGATTTAAATATATGGTAGAAAGCTTAGAATCCATAGGAATAAATATACCTATAAAACACGTATCAAACAGTGCGGCTACAATGGACTTAGCAGACTTGAAATTTGATATGGTTAGATGTGGTATAGTACTATATGGTCATTATCCATCAGAGGATGTTATAAAAGAAAACCTTATATTAAAACCGGCGATGACTCTAAAAACAAGAATAGCACATATCAAAGACGTTACCCCTCACACTGGTATAAGTTATGGACTGAAATACGAAGCAGAGCATATTGAAAAAATAGTCACATTACCTATTGGATATGCGGATGGTTTCACAAGAATGCAGAAAAATCCTAAGGTATATATAAAAGGTCAGCTATTTGATGTAGTAGGAAGAATATGCATGGATCAGTGTATGGTAAAAATAGATAAGGAAATAAACATAAAAATTGGTGATGAGGTTATAATATTTGGAGATGTTGAAAATAATGTGCAAAATATAGCTACAGATTTAAATACTATAAACTACGAAGTTTTATGTATGGTATCAAGAAGAGTTGACCGTGTTTATATGGAAAAAGATGCAATTTTACAAGTAGATAGTTATTTGGTAAAATGGAAATGATAGTATACCCCGGGAGGCGATTTTGTGCACAATAAAAGTAAGGAAAAAATTGTATTTACTTTGCCTGATTCTCTAATATCTGAAGTTGATTATATTGTACAGATGGAGAATAGCAATAGAGAAGACTTTGCAAAAGCTGCCCTTCAATTCTATATAACTCAAAAAAAGAAAATAGATGTTAAAGAATCTATGATTAAGGGTTATAAAGAAATGGGTCAAATTAACCTGTCATTAGCTGAATTAGGTATGACAAATGAGGTATCTTCCCAAGATAGTGTGGAAGGAAATATCGCTCAAGGTGAGTATTAACTTGGATATAAAGCGAGGAGACTTATACTATGCCGATTTAAGCCCTGTCGTAGGATCAGAACAAGGTGGAGTTAGACCAGTTTTAATTATACAAAATGATATAGGAAACAAGTACAGTCCGACTGTCATAGTATCAGCGATAACATCTCAAATTAACAAAGCTAAGTTACCTACTCATATAGAGATAAGTGCTAATGAATATGGGCTTAATAAAGATTCGGTTATTCTCTTAGAGCAGATAAGAACGATAGACAAGAAAAGGCTAAGAGAGAAAATTGGTTGTCTAGATAAGAACACAATGGTAAAAGTAGATAATAGCCTACAGATAAGTTTGGGCTTATTTACATTGTAAAAATTATTGATATGAGTAATATCAATAATTTTTTTTTAGAAAAAATTATAATATTATACATAAATGAAAAATAATCATACATCATAAAAACATATATTATGTGTTTTATTTAAAAAAGAAGGTAAAAATGTAAATAAAAGTGATATAATAATATGAGGATTGGAATAAAAATACACTATATATGAGTAATTTTTACTTTACAAATACAGGAGGTAATTACATGAGAGACCATAAAGGATTAAATGAGATTACACGTACTATAAGAAAAGATATAGTATCTATGATACATGGCTCTAAATCTGGTCATCCAGGAGGATCGCTATCGGCAGTAGAAATAGTTACAGCTTTATATTTTGATGAAATGAACATTGACCCTAATAATTGTAAAATGGAAGATAGAGATAGATTTGTTTTATCAAAAGGCCATGCAGCACCAGTTTTATATGCAGCATTAGCTGAAAAAGGTTATTTTGATAAGGAAGAGTTAAAAAAGTTAAGAAAGATAGGAAGTATGCTACAAGGACATCCTGATATGAAGGGTACTCCAGGAGTAGAAATGTCGACTGGATCTTTAGGACAAGGTTTTTCTGTTGCTTGTGGAATGGCAATGGCATCTAAATTAGATAATGCTCCTTGGAGAGTATATACTGTACTTGGAGATGGGGAAGTTCAAGAAGGTATAGTTTGGGAAGCTGCTATGAGTGCAGCACACTACAAGCTTGACAATATGGTTGCATTCTTAGATTACAACGGTCTCCAAATAGATGGAGCTACAGAAAAAGTAATGAACATAGGTCCGATAGTAGATAAATTCAAAGCTTTTGGATGGAATGTAATTGAAATAGATGGACATGATTTTGACCAAATATTTGCAGCTTTAGATATGGCTAGAGAAATAGTAGAAAAACCTACAATGATAGTTGCTAAAACTGTAAAAGGTAAAGGTATATCGTTTATGGAAAATGAAGCAGGATGGCATGGTACAGCTCCGAGTGATAGTGACTTAGAAAAAGCTTTATTAGAATTAGGGGGTGCTGATAATGAGTAATATAGCAACTAGAGAAGCATACGGAAAAGCATTAGTTAAATTAGGACAAGTTAATGATAAAGTGGTTGTTTTAGATGCAGATTTATCAAAATCTACTAAAACAAATGATTTTTATAAAGCATTCCCACAAAGATTCTTCAATATGGGTATAGCAGAACAAAACTTAATAGGTGCAGCTTGTGGTTTTGCAACAGCAGGGAAAATACCTTTTGCAAGTAGTTTTGCTATGTTTGCAACAGGAAGAGCATTTGAAATAATAAGAAACTCAGTAGCATACCCAAAATTAAACGTAAAGGTATGTGCAACACATGCTGGTCTTACAGTAGGTGAAGATGGGGCTTCTCATGAAAGTATAGAAGATATTGCTATAATGAGAGCAGTACCTAATATGACTATTTTAGTTCCTGCAGATGGTGTAGAGGCGGAACAAATGATATTTGAAGCTGCAAGAGTTTATGGACCAATGTATGTTCGTTTAGGAAGAAGTGCAGTGCCTACGCTATTTGATGAAAATTACAAGTTTGAAATAGGAAAAGGTGTAGTAGTCAGAGAAGGAAATGATGCTACTATAATAGCTTGTGGAATAATGGTAAATGAAGCGGTAGTAGCTTGTGAGACATTAAAAGCAGAAGGATTAAATGTTAGAGTTGTCAATATGTCTACTATAAAGCCAATTGATAAAGAGTTAATAATAAATGCAGCTAAGGAAACTGGTGCAATAATAACTGCTGAAGAGCACAGCATAATAGGTGGATTAGGTTCTGCTGTAAGTGAAGTTGTTACAGAGGAATGTCCAGTTATTGTTAAAAAAGTAGGAGTTAAAGATACATTTGGGGAATCTGGAACACCTGCAGAACTATTAAAAAAATACGGTTTAACAGCTGATGATATAGTTATAGCAGTAAAAGAAACTATAAAAAAGAAATAATAAGCGTAAAAAAGGATATAGTCTAGAGTTCTAGATTATATCCTTTTTTACGCTTGAAGAAATTATATTACCTCAAAAAATGTGAAAAAGTTGCCATATTTAAGTAACGCGCAGAGCTGTTGGCGATATGAAGTGTTTCGCCGACAGGTCGCTCAAGCGAAGTGAATTTTTAGTTTAAATGTTCTTCTAAGGTTTGTATTACTTTCATATATTTAATGTATATGGAGGTGATGAAATGAAGATAAAATTTAATATTAAAGGGGTAATGTATGGTGTGATATTCATAGCTCTAATAATAGGAGGGTTTGTTTTACTACCGAATATGTTTATGGAAAAAAATAAACCTGTAGATTACACAATTGTACAAAGAGAATCAGTGCCTACGAAAATTTTAGATATGATGGACAAATACACGAGTGAAGAAAGAGCATTAGCGGCTAAGTTGGATGGGAAAGTTTATGTAATAGTAACAAGGGGAACTAATAATTATGGAATCGAAATGGATAAAATAGACTTGCTAAAACAAGAAGACAAGGATGTGATGAGAGTTAAAGTTATATATAAAGATAAGGAAAAATCTTATCCGTACATAGTAGTTGAAACAAATCTTACTAATTTACCAGATAGAATAGAGTTGAGTACTTCTACAGAGGGAAAATAAAATAATAGTGCCAGTATGATAAAATATCATATTGGCACTATTATTTTATTAATATTTATAAATTATCTATAATTATTAATTATTTACCATCAAATAGGGAAAAATAAAACTCAAAATAATACCTAGAGGTGAATTAATGTTGAATATAGATAAATACAAGGTAGACATAGGCAATTTAAAGTGTAAACATTCATTAAATGACATAGAGTTTAATAGTACTGAAGATATAATTCCAATAAAAGAAATAATTGGTCAAAATAGAGCGGTGCAGTCAATTGAATTTGGGCTCAAAATGAAACAAAAAGGATATAACATATATGTAGCTGGAGTTAGTGGTACTGGTAGGACTAGTTATACTTATACACTAATAAAAAAACATGCAAAGAAGAGTTATAACCTGAAAGATTGGATATATGTGAATAATTTCAAAAATGCTAATGAACCTATAGCATTGTGTTTTAAGGTTGGTGTTGGAAAAGTATTCAAAAAGGATGTAGAAGATATTATTGAAAAACTTAAATTTGAAATACCTAAAATATTTAACTCAAAAGAATATGAATACCACAACAGATTATTGGTGAGCGAACTAGAAGATAATGTACAAAAAATAATAGAAGAATTAAATGAGTTTTCTAAACCAAGAAAATTCAAATTTCAAGTTACTGAAAGAGGTTTAATGAGTGTTCCTATGAAAGAAGATGGGACAATAATGAAGGAAGAAGAATTAGGAGGCCTTACAGCAATAGAAATAAAAAAACTAAGAGAAGATGGATTAAAATTAAATCAAGATAGCAAAGATTATATAGATAAGATAAAGTTGTGTGAAGAAAATTATAAGGTTAAAAATGGAGAATTAGACAAGAATGTAGGTAGAAGCTTAGTTGGATTTTACGGACAATATCTTATAAGTAAGTATGGGCAAGATGAAAAAACTCAAAAGTATATAAATGATTTGTGCAATGATATAGTAAATCATATATCTAAATTTAAAATAGAAGAAGACGATAACAAACAAAATCCAATGATGATGCTAGGAATTATGTCTCCAAAGAATGACGAGAGGTTTTTCAATAGATATAAGGTTAATTTATTTATAGATAACAGTGAATGTGATGAGTGTAAAATAATTATGGAAAATAACCCTACATATTATAACCTCACTGGATGTATTGAATATAAAAATGAAATAGGAGCAATGACTACTAGTTTTATGGAAATAAAACCTGGTTCATTTCACAAGGCTAATGGAGGTTATTTAATAATAAATGTAAAAGATTTATTAATAAACCCATATGCCTGGGACTGCTTAAAGAGAACTTTGAAAACGGGAATGATATCCATAGAGTCGTTAAATAAACAGTATGGATACTTAGTTACATCAACCCTAAAACCAGACCCTATAGATTTAGATATAAAAGTAATACTAGTAGGTGATGGATATTTATATAGTCTTTTATATGCTCATGAAGAGGATTTTAGAAATTTATTTAAAATAATGGCGGACTTTGATATAGAAATTGATAAAACTAAAGATAATGTATATAAAACAGTTCAATTGATATCTAATAAGTGCAATGAGGAAAAATTAAAACATTTTGATAAACTAGCAGTAGAAAAAATAATAGAGTATAGTACAAGAATGAGCGACCATCAAGATAAGCTGACAGCTAGATTTAATAAGGTAGTAGAAATTATATATGAGTCGGATGCTCTTAGTAATGATGAGAATCGATATGTAACAAAAGAAGATGTTCAAAATGCTATAGACCAAAAAATATATAGAAGTAATAAATACGAAGAAAAATTAAATGAGATGTTTAAGGATGGAACATTACTTATAGATATAGAAGGGGAAAAAACAGGTCAAATAAATGGTCTGGCAGTAATGGGAACGGGAGAATACTCTTTTGGTAAACCTTCTAAAATAACTGCATCTACTTACAAGGGTAGAAGTGGAGTAATAAATATAGAAAGAGAAATAAAACAAAGTGGAAGTATACACGACAAGGGAGTGTTGATATTAAGTGGATACTTAGGAGCAAGATACGGCAAAGAAAAACCTCTATCTATAACTACATCTATAACTTTTGAACAAAATTATAGTGGAGTAGATGGAGATAGCGCATCTAGTACAGAATTATACGCTATTATATCTAGCATAGCGGACATATCTATAAAGCAATATATTGCGGTAACTGGATCAGTAAGTCAAAAAGGAGAAATTCAGCCAATAGGAGGGATTAATCAAAAGATAGAAGGATTCTTTGATGTATGCAAAATAAAAGGATTTACAGGCAATCAAGGAGTTTTAATGCCGATACAAAATGTAAAAAATCTATTATTAAAAGATGAAGTTATAGAAGCTGTAAAAGAAGGAAAGTTTAATATATATGCAATATCAAATATTGAAGAAGGTCTAGAAATTTTAATGGGAAAAACTATGAAAGAAATAGATTGTATTGTAAAAGATAAATTAGAGATGTATAGAAAATTTGATAAAGAAGATAAAGATGAAGATGAAAGTAAAAAAGAAAACTCAAAACAAAATGAAGAGTCAAAATAAAATGATAAAAAAGATATAGACATAAAATAATTAAAAGCAAAAGTGTTCTTGAATTTATTAATCAAGAATACTTTTGCTTATGTTTTTAAAATAATAATTATCTAGATGGAGTTAAAACTCTAGACTCGGTAATTATGTAATCGAGTTGAGCGTCATGAGATTCTTTTGGAACAGTATCAAATATTTGTAAATCGAAAGCTATTCCCACTGTTAAGGAATCATCTCTTAGTCTGTTAAGGAATCTATCATAGAATCCACCGCCATATCCAAGTCTATAGCAATCCTCATCATATGCAACAGCTGGAACAATAACAAGATCAATATCTTCTATATTTACTCTAGGAGAACAATCTTCTTTAGGTTCTCTTATTCCGTATGCTCCTATTTTTATACCTTCTTTTAAGTCTGTAATTTGACAAGGAACTAATTCTCTTTTATCCATTATAGTTACAGGTGTTGCAACTACTTTGTTAAGGCATAAAAGCTTATTAACAAGCTCAGTTGTTTGAACTTCATTATTAAAATCTAAATAAAGCATAATAATTTTTGCATTTTTTACACAATCCATAGATAATAACTTTTCTGTGATTATAGAAGAATTTTTAGCAATAAATTCATGAGGTTGTTTTTTTCTATCAGCGATAACATTTTTTCTAAATTCTTTTTTCATATAATCTCCCCCCCCTTTTTAATATGGTATAATGTGGATATAATATATATCTAATATAAAGTTTAGTACATTTAAACAACTTAAGGCAACATAATAGGGAAAGAGTAATAAAAAGAATAGCTAGTCATATAATATAAAGTAGATTATAAAAAGGAGATGCAACTTATGATATCTAAAAAGAAGGCTATTATGTATGGAGTAGTATTAGTAATAGTAACAGCTTTATTTACTTCTACATTTTCAATTACTATAGGTAATAGAGTAGTAATATCTAAGGATATGTATGAAAGTTATAAAAAGTATAATAAAATGGTAGGTTTAGAAGGGGCTGTAAAAGAAGAATTTTATAAAAAACCATCAGATGATAAATTGGTTGATGGAGCTATAAAAGGAATGTTTTCTGGACTAGATGATCCGTATTCGCAGTATTATACAAAAGAAGAGTTTCAGAGATTAATGGAACAAACTAGTGGTTCATTTGTAGGTATAGGAGTGTATATAAGTCCTACATCAGAGGATGATCATATAACAATAATTGCACCTATAGAAGGTTCGCCAGCAGAAAAAAGTGGAATAAAGTCAGGAGACAAAATATTAAAAGTAGATGGAAAAACTGTTTCAGCTAAAGATTCAGATAAAGCTATAGGGATGATAAAAGGAAAAGAAGGAACAGAAGTAACTCTAACTATAAAAAGAGAAACTGAAATATTTGACAAAACAGTAAAAAGAGAAGAAATAGTTTCAAAAACAGTAAAAAGTGAAGTGTTAAAAGATGATGTAGGGTACATAAAAATTACTTCCTTTAGTGAACATACATATAAAGAATTTAAAACTACTTTAGATGGATTAAAGGAGAAAAACATAAAAGGTCTAATATTAGATGTAAGGGATAATCCTGGAGGGTTATTGGACGTATGCAAAGATATAGCAGATGAATTAATAGGAGAAGGTACTATTGTTTATACTAAGGACAATAAAGGAAACACAGAATACTTAAAATCTAACGAAAAAAAATTAGGATTACCTATAGCAATATTGACTAATGAAGGAAGTGCATCTGCTTCAGAAATACTTACAGGTGCTATTATAGATAATAAAGCCGGTATATCTATAGGAACAACTACATTTGGCAAAGGATTAGTACAAAGTGTAAAAGAATTAAAAGATGGAACTGGTTATAAATTAACGGTAGCTCAATATTTTACTCCTAGTGGTGATTATATAAATAAAAAAGGTATAAAGCCTACAATCGAAGAAAAAGACACAGAAAAGCAGCTTGATGCGGCTGTTAATTGGATTAAAGAAAAAATGAAATAAGAAGAAAATATTGAGAAAAAATGAAAAATTAAATAAAAGGAAAAATATAAATCATATAGAATTATAATAAAATAAGATAATAATGCTAGAAAATGAATGATTTTTTATTAGGAAGTGATTTTATGGAAAAATCTATGGCGAAAATTATCAACTTTGAGGAATATAGAGAGAAAAAAACGAAATCAGATACAAATAGAAAAGAGCTTTTGCAACTAATAAAGAGAATAATAACGACAAAATAAGGAGTGGTAACACTCCTTATTTTGTCGTTATACCTTTAAATTTGTAATAAGATATTTAATTATGACATTTTCAAATCGTCAATATAAGCTTGGAATTGAGAAAATTCATTTTCGTCATCTAATTCGACTACTTGAGAATCTTCGCTGTCGAAATTTTTAAGGTAAATAGTATGGCTGTTATTAACTTGGTCGTAATAAATGCATCTATATCCATCTTCATACAAACCTTTTAGAGTGCTAAAATTAGTCATAGAATCATCTCCTTATAGAAAATAGAATTATTATATATTGTTACAAAATTTATATATACTATTCAAATGATAAAGTTAAGGCAAAACAAATTCGCTACCTTAAATAAGAAGGTAGCTTAATTGTATGGTTCATTAACTATAAAATACATTATATTATTAAATAGAATTTTTATTATTTAAAATAAAAATAAAAAGATATAAAAAAGTATTGACTAAATAAAATAAAGATGATATATTATTACTTGTACTTAAGAAAAGTAAAAACAACTTGAAGAAAAAAGTTGTTGACAAAGTGAAATTGCTTTGTTAGACTAAAGAAGTTGCAAGATAGCAACGATATGAACTTTGAAAATTAAACAGTAGGTTAATTTATAGAAACAAACATAATTCTTAACAGAATTAAAACACAAACAAACCAAGCCAGATATTCAGATAATGATTAGCTGAGCGATGGACAACTTTTTAAATTATATTT
>NZ_JBOFOR010000022.1:0-4174 GCF_051659545.1 Romboutsia sp.
TTACACAAGGGGACGTTAAAAACTTCAGTAAGATATTTAAAAGATATGTTATGACAAGTTTTAGTTATTTTGATACAGCAGGAAGAGACCCAGAAAAAGTATATCACGCATTTGTCCTTGGGATGCTTGTATCTTTAAGCTCTACTCATGAGGTATTATCAAATAGAGAGTCTGGAATTGGTAGGTATGATGTTAGTTTACTACCAAAAGATAACACTAAGCCAGGAGTGATTTTTGAATTTAAGAGATACGACGAAGAAGATGAAGAAACTATAGCCCAGATGCTAGATATTGCATTAGCTCAAATAGAAGATAAAAAATATGATACAGAGTTAAAGGCTCGTGGAATAGATAATATAATAAAGCTTGCTATTGTGTTTAATGGGAAAGAAGTTCATCTAAAACAAGGATAATATATTTCTAGAATCAAGAGAAAAAAAGAAATACTATGAAAAATTTAGACTATGTTAGCTTGCTTCGTGATAATTATAGTAAAAAATAGCCACACCTTAGTATCTCCAATGGATTTAAAGCTAAAGTGTGGCTATTTTTTTAAAATAAACGAAAAGAATTTATATTATTAAATTGATATTACATTAACTCATCATTTACCATTATGACTGGTTGAACTACAAACCAGTTGAATAACATCATCTTCTTTAGATAATATTCTAACTCTTTCTCATTTTTAAACTCAGATACTTGGAAAGGGTCAGTAGGAGATATTTTTTCAACAAATATTATTTTTCCATCTTGTTCAATCATTGTACCTGCATGTACCGCTTCTAGTTGTTTTTCTTGGAAGTTATACATAAAGCAAGATACTAGTTTTCTATCAGAATCTTTAATTTCTAGATTTCTATTTTCCCATTCAGATTTTATAGTTTTAGAATATCCTCTTGTTGTATTTATCATACCCGCAGGTATACCATTAAACACTCCCCAGAATTGTTCTTTATCTCCTTTTTCAAAACCTGCATTTGGATTGTGTTCTAATATATCTTTTTCGGTATATTCAATTTGTCCATTATCTCCATTAACTGTTATATTATCTTTCATCAGGTTCCAAGCTGATACTCTACAATTTACATCTTCTCGCAAACCTTGTTCTCTACTTGCTTTTGCAAACAAGTTGAATGATAAGTATTCATCATGTTTTGCAAATGTTCCATTCTTAGTTATAAAATCGCCTTGAAGACTTGGTAGTTCTGAAAGATAACTATTTGTATATTTAACTTGTTTCTTGAATATATCTATATTTTTTTTATCAAGTCCAGCTTCTTCTAAATTATCTGCTGTTGCTGTTAATGCTTTTTCAGTAGCTAAGTTAGAATATGTTATGTCTGTTAATGATACACGTACTAAAGATACACCTGCTACTAATAGTAAACCTGCTACTGTTGTTATGATTATTTTAATTGGTTTTTTCATTTCTCAACTCTCCTCACATTTGTCTTATATTTATATATTCGCATACTATGCAACTAATCTATCATATTTCTAAATATATTTTATTAGATGACAAAGTTATAAAAATAATACAAGTTCGTATAAGTTTATGTTTTATTAATATAATCAATGTTCACAATTGTTATATAATGCGAAATAGAGATAGATTTGGTAGAATATAGATAAAAAGTGGTTTGTAAGGGGAGATAATTCTAGTGAAAAAATATACATTATTAATAGCTATGGTAATAACTTTATGTGTAGTAGTAGTAAGCATTATAAATAAACCATATAAAAACACAGATAAATATTTAGAAAAAAATTATTCGAATTTAGATTTACAAGATGAAGAAAGTTTTGATGGTTTAGACATATTATCTCAAGATATAAAAGATAAAAAAATTATTTTGACAGGAGAAGAGCATAACTTATCTGACAACCATATTATGAGCTTAAAGCTTATAAAATATTTTCAAAAAGAAGTTGGTGTCAACTATTTATTAGAGGAAATGGGAACTGCTGATGCATATTTTTTAAATAAATACCTAGAAAGTGGCAATGAAGATATACTAAAAGAGTATTTTAACATTTATAAAAATCAAAAACTATATACAGAAGAAAGGTATAATGAATATGTTGAAATTTATAAGTTTAATAAAACCTTACCTATAGATAAGCGTATAAAAATTGTAGGTACTGATATTGAATCTAAAGCTACATATTATTACTTAATTGATACTATAAAAAATGAAGATATGTTGACTGATGAATTGAAAACTTTAATAAATGAATTGAAGGAATTTGACTACTATACCAAGATTAGTTATAGAAATATTTTAAACACGTTAGAGGAACTAAAAAAAGATGTAGATTCAAATGAAGATAAATATAAAAGTATCTTTAAAGAAGATTTTAATGAGTTTAAATTTGTAATAAAAAATATGATAGATTTTAGTAATGTGTGTGCAAGTGAGGATAATTATACTAATCTAAGAGATAAGTATATATACGAGAACTTTAAAATAATAGATTCCAACCTTAAAGATGCAGTATACTTTGGGCAATGGGGAGGTGCACACATATTCCAAGAAACTGTTTACAATAATATTAATCAATCTTATATGGATTATTTTGCATCATTACTAAATAAAGATGAAAAATACAAAGGTAAAATACTATCGATAAACTATGCATATTATTTTGAAAAAAGTACTTTTGATCACAATGGTTATTCTGTGAATGAAGATTTATTTAAAGAGTATATAAATTTAAAATCAAAAGCAACTATATTTAGATTGAATAGTAGAAAGTCACCATTCAAAGAAAAAAGTATTAATCCATTTGATACAAACTTAGTAGATTATAAAGATAAACCAATAACTGATTATATCCAATATATAATATTAATAAGAAATAGTGAAAAATCAAAAGTTGTAATGTAAGGCTCAATAAATTTTTCTGTTGGAGCACCAATGGTCATAGCGACGTGTGCTAGTATTATAGCAGGTCAATTACTTCTAAAACCAATATTTTTGAAAAATAAAAATAAAACTTAGCAATTGTTATATTAAAAATGAATTCTTATAGGGAGGATGAAGTATTGAAAGAAAAATTAAAAAAAATAAAGAACGTAAAGTAAAATCATTAAGCTCTAGAACTTGGAAGTGTATTTCACTTATAATTATTCTTACAATGACTTTATTTTATGGAGTAAAAATATATAAAAGTGCAACTAATTACGGTGGTAAACTTGCATGGGTAATAAAAAGAGTTCAAAGTGAAAGAAGTGTAGTTTTCAATAAAAACAATATTTACAAAGATGGAGTAAAAGGTATTTTTGAAGATATAAATAAAAAATACAAATTACCCCCAAAACTTTATCTAGTAGATGAACTGAGTATTAAGTTTGAAAAAGATGGAACGATTACATACTTTGAAGCTTTTATTTATGGAAAAGATAAAAATGAAAAGGAAAAAACCTATTTAATATACTATAACAAAAACAAATCAAAAGATATAAAGCTTATATTAGATGGAGTTGTAAATGCTGATTATAGTAATGATAAGTTACTAGACCCGTTGTTTGAAACAGCGGAGTTAATTTCTATAAAACACACAGTTAGTAAATGGAATGAAAATGAATTTGGCCTATTATACAAAGGTAAAGTAAACTGGGAAAGTTATAGAGATGGAATTGTTTTAATAAATAATAAAGGAAAAGAAATACCACTAAGTTTACTTGAAGGTAAATTAGTAGGATATCCTGTTTCTATATATATACCTCAAAAAGAAGAAATAACTCCAGTTAGATATAATTTATTAACTGATTCATATTGGTTTCAATATTTAAATACTGATGAAGAAGATAAATTAAATGAAACTAAACAAGAATGGGATGTAGTAAAAGGAAACTCAGAAGCTAAATATGAGTTTTATTTATATGATGGAATTAGATATAAGTTGAAGGTAGAGGATAAAGCATCAGGTAGCTTTTTCTATTCACTTAATAGGACTAATGATAGTGGTAACAACTGGTTTGTTATAAATGAAAATCCATTTAATGGAGCAGTTGGAGAAGCCTATGGGATATATTTCATTGATGAAAATATAGGATTTATAGGTGTTTCTAGAAATGGTGGCTGTGAAGGTGAGTTATACAGAACAGAAGATGGAGGAAAATCTTTTAGCAAGATAGAGTTTGAAGTAAAAACAGTTACTCTAGATA
>NZ_JBOFOR010000023.1:0-2541 GCF_051659545.1 Romboutsia sp.
ACTATTTAGAAACAGTGTTAGATTGGATTAGTGAGGGTGAAATAGAGGAATATATGGCAACACATCAAAATGATGCAGATGCTAATGTTCTATGGGTTTATTACCAAAATGTTGTAAATTGGTTTAAAACAGTGTTTCCCAACTATCGTAAAGAAATGAAGGGTTTGCCATTAGGATTTCTTTATAATGACCACAAAGCTAATGTTTACAACTCAACGCAGTTAGAAGCTAAGATTACAGAGATGTTAGTTGATGAAGATGTTACAAAGAAACCCGGTATATTTCTATACTTAATTACTAACAAGCCTAAATTCTTAAATATAAGGGTTTTCAGCAATAGTCAAAAAAGAGAAGTGTATCAAAAACAAGAGGGAAAATGTGTTAAGTGTACCAATACTTTTAATATAGAGGAAATGGAAGCAGACCATATAACCCCTTGGGTTAATGGTGGTAAAACACATGTAGATAATTGTCAGATGTTGTGTAAAGGCTGTAATAGAACTAAATCAGATAGTTAAATGATTAAATTTTACTTTACATTATGGGTAGTATTAATGATGCTTGTACCAGTAATTGATTTCCCATTAGCAGTGGCAGCAATACCATTTGTGTTTTTACTTGTTATGTTTATTTACATATTTCTGTTAAACAGAAGTATAAGGAGAGATAGCAAGAATTACCAAGATGATGGTGGAGCACTGGAGAAGTGGGATAAGGAAGTTAGAAATAATAAAGATAAGTAGTTATGGAAACATTTTATAGAAAAGTACTAATTAACGGTAAGAATTATTACAGACCTGTTGTTAGTTATGACAAGGATATGTTACATGAGGGGATATGGTTAGTAGCTAAAAAACCCGGTATTAGTTCTATTACCTCTATGATATACAAGATAGGGGACATAGATTATGCTGATGTTAGGATACATGCTAATTTAGCTGCTCACAATGACCAAATTGCAACGTATTTAAGTAAATTGACAGATAATACCACTGAAGAGCATAAAGATGCAAAAGAGCTATTGGGAGATTGGTTTAACACACCAAGTATTTATAACATTAGTATGCATGATTTAGCTGCTTTGATATTAAGGAAATTAGCAATATTAACACAAAATAATAACAAGTGATATGGCATGGGGAACAGACTTTAAAAGGGATATAAAGTTTAAAATAGGCAGAATTAAAGCCTTTTTTACAACAGATTTATTTCTTAGAAATGCAGTATTTCATACCCAATGGGAAGTAAAACATGCAATTTCTGAAAAGGAAGAGTTAATAGTACAAATTAAGGGTAACTTAATAGCTTTAGCAGCAAGTACACCAAAAGATATTGTACCAGCAGAATGGGGTGATGAGATGCATGTTTACTTAACAAATCAAGTTACAGAGTTAGTAGATATGTTAAGAGAAACTACTACTGAAATAGACAAGTTAAGGATGTATTTAGAATTTATAGAAGAAAATGGAATTGTTGCACCAAGTTAGACCAATAGAAAACTTTACTGGTACGGGAGAAGTAGGTGGATTTGTATTTACTAAACTAAATGAATCCACTACTGCTTTCCTGTACCATGTTAAGACAGAGTATTCTGAACATTATGAAGTATTTAAAAAGAAGATTTCAGCAATATGTTTAGATTTTATTAAAAAGATATTTTCAGAAACAGAGTTTAAGTATCAGTATCCTAAAGCTAATGACTTTGGAACATGGGCTTGGACTTATAATGATATTACTAAAGCAATTATTAAATTTGATACAATAAGTAATGGGAAAGACATTTAAGGACATTAGGAAAGTAAAGCCTGAAGTTTACAAAGCTACTAAGAAAGTAAAGAAGTGGGTTGACAAAGATGATATTGTAAAGTATGTTTGTCAGCAGTGTGGTAGTACTGTTAGGACTGATGATGACTACCCTAAATGTCCACATTGTGGTGGTGAATTAATACCAAATTAGATGAATAAGAAACACCAGAAAGAAACACTGCTTAAAGAAGCAGCAAGTCAGTTTCCACAAGATATTACTATTGGTAACTATAATTTAGCTGATGAAGAAGCTGAAAGGTTAATTAATAGTAGAGTTAGGCCGGAGTTATGGATTAATGTGCTAATTAAAGCATTAAGGAGGAAAAGAAATGGGTAAATTTAATGACAGGGATTACAAGTACATGGGTTTTGTATATACAGAAGGCTATGGTAAATGGGCTAACTACATACAAAGACTTATAGTAGATTTAGATATACTAATTAGACCTTGGTGGGTGCCAAGATGGGTACTTAATGCTACCTACAAAACACATGGATTTGGTATGTATAGATGGCAGTGGAAGTTAACTATGTGGTGGATGAACTACTGTAATCAATACATATTGAGATACCCATTACACATATCAGATATTAAAGAGAAATATGCAACATTGAGGATTTATGTATCTACAACAGAGCAACTTAATCTTTATATTGATGGAGTAGTTAGGAAATGTGACTATATTTGTGATGAATGTGGGTGTAATATTAAGAAACCCTATGGGGAAGGTTGGA
>NZ_JBOFOR010000024.1:0-1012 GCF_051659545.1 Romboutsia sp.
CATCATAAGCTATAACTCTTTTACCAAAACTATCTATAGTTTCAGGAGCATGACCCTCAGCTTTTAATAGTTTTTTCAAGGCTCTTTGTCCCTTTGCATTTACAAATATCATATTTGGATTACAGTAATCTACTGCATCATCTAATAAATCTACTGTTAATGCTCCTGTGAACTCTTTCCCTGCCTCTCCTTTACCTAATGCACCTTTTAACTCAGCTATTACCTTTTGCTCTAATGCTTTACCATTAGAAACCATTGCTAACTCAGTATTTTGAGCCTTTATATCTGTTATATCTCCCATAACTTGTAATGCTCTATCTGTTCTAACTGCATTAGTTAATATTACTAATTCCTTTGTTAACTTCTCTGTTTGCATCTCATTAGCAGTAACTTCTTCTCCTAATTCTCTATGTTCTGTAGGTATTAATGTATCAACTACATTAAAAGAATATGCATTCCCTTTTATCTCTACAAATTCCATTGCTCCAACTATTGGAGTTCCTTTTTCCATTGATAAAACACATCCCTGTGCTAAAGTACCCTGTACTAGATTTAATAAGTTTTTTTGTGCCATTCTATTTCCTCATCTCTTTTATTTTTATATAAAAAAAGCACTAACAGAAATTCTGCTAATGCTCTTAATAGGTTTGTTTTTGGAGAATGGTAAAACCTAATAAACCATCTATGTCAATTTAATTAACATTAGTTGAGGCTAATGTTATCTTATATTATCTAGTACAGGTATACATTAAAATTTAAACTACTTATTTTCTAATATATTTATATATTTATTGATGGTAACTCTACTGATACCTGTTAATTTATTTATATCTGTTTTAGTTAATTTACCATCTTTGTATAATTCATAATGCTCCATGAACTTTTTAGGGATAGTTGCTCCTGATGGTCTACCAATATTTTTACCTTTAGCTTTAGCATTAGCCATACCTGATTTTACTCTTTGGCTTATCATATTTCTCTCTAACTCTGAAAATACTCCCATCATCTTTAG
>NZ_JBOFOR010000025.1:0-52165 GCF_051659545.1 Romboutsia sp.
ATGATAGGATTTAAAAATAAAAGGGGGATAATTATATGAATCAGTATTTAAAAACAAAAATACCAAATTTTCAAATAAGATTTGCAAATGAAGGAGACACAGAATTAATTCTTGGATTTATAAAGGAATTAGCAGAGTATGAAAATTTATTAAGCGAAGTAGTTGCAACAGAAGAAATTTTACATAATTCTTTATTTATAAAAAAACAAGCAGAAGTAATAATAGGAGAATATAATGGAAAACCTGTTGGGTATGCTTTGTTTTTCCATAATTTCTCTACTTTCTTAGGTAAAGCTAATTTATATCTTGAAGATTTATATGTACAGCCACAAATGCGTGGACTAGGACTTGGGAAAATGTTATTTTCGGCATTAGCACGCATTGCTATAGACCGTGACTGTGGACGATTAGATTGGTGGTGTCTTGACTGGAATGAATCAGCTATAAGATTCTATAAAAAAATGGGAGCAATTCCTATGGATGATTGGACAGTATATAGAGTTGAAAATGACGCACTTAAAAATTTATCAAAAGTACTAGATTAATTATATTTACTTTGTAACTTCACTTTATAGTATCTCATGCACTTGAGTTGTTAGATAAAGAAAAATAATATTTTTAATTATTTATTAAATTTATTTGATAAATAGGAATTTGAAAGTGAGATGAAATTATGGTTGATTACGAAAAACGAGAAATAACGACATTAGAAAAACTTTTACCTGATTGGTGGGGAATGTATCGTTTTAATTAAAGTTAATCTACTCAATAAATTTCAATTTATCGCTTAGTTTATTAAATAAACAGTTTTTATAGCTATCATAAGTAAGGGGTGTGGATTTGTAAGTTGCACCGCCCTTGCAGCTTGCCTGCTGGAAGGAAAACTTATAAATCCATATCCCTTACGGGTTATATATAAAACAACAAACTTCAATTTGTCGAGTAAATGAGATAAACCACTTTAACTTAATTCATCTATATTTTTACCTATTATTCTTATGCCTTTTTCTATTTCTTCATAAGATAACCTAGAAAAACCTAACCTTACAGTATCGTATCCCTTATCATCTAAATAAAATATATCACCAGGCATAAAAATAACACCATCTCCATAGCATTTAGTTAACAATTCTCTAGAATCAATATTTTTTAATTTTAAGAAAATATGTAAACCACCATCACCTAAAATATAATCACTATCAATATATTTATGTATACATTCATAAGCAAAGTTAAACTTATCTCCATAGAACTTACGTATTTTTTTTACATACTTATCAAAACCACCATTTTGCAAGTAATCAAATAGAATTCCTTGATCTAAAAAAGATACATGAATATTTTTACATCTTTTAACACTTTCTAATTTGTTAATTAAAGCTTTGTCAGCTAAGATCCAACCTATTCTCATGCCAGGGAACAATATTTTTGAAAAGCTACCTATGTAAATTACACCATTACTAAAATTATCTAAAGAACAAATGGGAAAAATATGAGAACTAGAATAAAGAAGTTCCTCATTAAAACCATCCTCTATTATTGCAATATTATGTTTTTTCATTAGATTATAAAACTGGTATCTTTTTTCTGGACTCATTACAATTCCAGTAGGATTATGATAAGAAGGAGTAATATAAGCTAGTTTTATTTTAGAATCAGGGCTCTTGGAATGTTGATTTAATTTTTCATCTAACATATCAAAGTTAAGTCCATCCTTATCTATATCTACACCGACTATATTTAGACCACAAGCTCTAAAAATTTTTATAGCTGTATTGTGAGTTGGATTTTCACAGATTATATGGTCACCTTTATTAGTAAAAGATGATATGACTAAATCCAAACCTTCTGTAAATCCATTTGTAATTAAAATATCCTTATTAGAAGTATCTACACCTTTACTATTCATATAATTAAGTAAATAGTCGATAAGTGGTTTATACCCCTTAGCATAGCCATAATTTAGTATTTTGTGACCTTCTAGAGATATTCTGTTTAAAAAAGATTTCTTTAACTCTTCAATATTAAATAATTCACCATTAGGAGAAATACTTTTGAAAGATATTAAATCATCTCTCCACTCAATTTCATTTTTTATTATGTCCATTTCATTAGCTGTTTTACAATAAAAATTTTCAAGGTTATTCCAGTCTATATTCCAACCACCATTAGAAGATACTTCCTTAGAACTAGCAAAGGTACCTTTTCCTGAAATTGAATATATATAGCCTTCAGCTTTTAATTCTTCATAAGCCAAAATCACAGAATTTCGGCTTACTTTAAATATGTCACTAAGCTCCCTTGTGGAAGGGAGCTTACTTTCATTTGGTATTAATCCTTTATTTATCATATCGCTAATTTGATTTTTTATTTGTATATAAATTGGCTCAGTTTCATTTAATTCAAAATTTGAAAATAGCAATCTATCACCTCAATTGTTATTTATTTAAAGAGCACTCTATGATTCTATCTAATAATTCGCTAAAACCTAATCCTTTAGCTTTTGCACTTTTTGGTGTTAAGCTAGTTTGAGTCATGCCAGGAAGAGTATTAAGTTCAAGTACATAAGGTTCTCCATTACTTATTATAATATCAATTCTTACATATCCTTTGCAATTAAAAGCAGTCCAACAAGTTTTAGAAATTTCATTAATTTCATTTTGTAGACTTTCTTCTAAATATACAACTTCTTCAACTGCACCATTTTGAGCGTATTTAGAATTATAGTCAAAGAATTCTGAGTTAGTTTTTATAGATATAGTAGGGAAGACTTCTCCATTAAGAACAAAAGAAGTGTATTCTCCTCCAGGTATATATTTTTCTATCATAACAAACTCATCTACTAAAAGTCCTTCTTGTACGGCATTTAAGACTTCTTCTTTTGAGTGTACAAAGAATGTTGCTACACTAGAACCACCACAGTTTGGTTTAATAAAAACTGGATATCCAATTTCTTCAATTTTATTATAATATATTTCCTCTACAGATTTTACAACTAACCATGGAGCTGTAGGTAAGTTTGAATCTCTTAAAATTTTTTTAGTCATATTTTTATCCATACATAGACCACTTGTAAGAGGCCCACATCCTGAATAAGGTATGTCCATAGCTTCTAATATTGATTGAATACATCCGTCTTCACCGAATTTACCATGAAGAGCAAGGAAGGCAAAATCTATATCAGGTGTTATTTTTGTAAACACATCATTTTTTGTATCTAGTACAACTTTTACAACTTCATATTTATCTCTATTTAAATTATTATAAACTTCTTTTCCAGAATTTAAAGAAACTTCTCTCTCAGATGATATACCACCCATTATAACAGCAATTTTCATAGTTTCACTCCTAATTTATTATTATATTAATTAAATTTTTAATTTATACTTAAAGTATATGTTTATTAGGTATAAGATTAAAGTACCACTAATATACAAGTTTAGTTATAATGTGGTCTAGTAAAAGAATATATAAACTAGAAAAATATTACATTAAATTATTATAATAGTTTAAAATTATAAGTAAAGGAGTGATAACTATGAAAGCAGAGATAATAACAGTAGGGACAGAAATATTATTAGGAGATATAGTAAATACAAACTCACAATATCTAGCTAAAGAATTAGCATCTCTTGGAATAGATGTGTACTACCAAAGTAGTGTTGGAGATAATGAAAATAGGTTACTTCAAAGTTTCAAAGAAAGTTTAAAAAGAAGTGATATAGTAATAACAACAGGAGGACTGGGTCCAACAAATGATGATATTACAAAAGAAGTTGCATGTAAATATTTTGATAAAGAATTAGAACTTCATAAACCTTCTTGGGATAAAATAGAATTCTTTTTCAATAAATTAGGAATAGAAATAACTGAAAATAATAAGAAACAAGCATATTTTCCTAAAGATTCAATAATACTACAAAATAAAAATGGAACTGCACCTGGTGTTGTATTAGAAAAAAATGAAAAAATAATTATAGTATTACCTGGACCACCAAAAGAAATGAAGTCTATGTTTGAAAATGAAGTAAAGCCCTATTTACAAAAGCTTACTGATAGTGTGTTAGTATCAAAAACATTACGAGCATTTGGAATAGGAGAATCTACTTTAGAAGATAAAATAATAGATTTAATACAAAATCAAACTAACCCAACTATAGCACCTTATGTAGGTGATATGGAAGTAAGGCTTAGAGTAATGGCAAAAGCAAAAACTGAAAAAGAAGGACAAGAATTAATAGAACCAGTTGTAAAAAATATAAAAGATAGAGTTGGACAATATATTTATGCAGAAGGAGATACATCAATAGAAGAAGTAGTTTCTAAAATGCTTGTAGAAAAAAATATGACTATAGCAACAGCAGAATCTTGTACAGGAGGCTTGGTTAGTGCAACTCTAATAAATTATCCTGGAATATCTTCAGTATTCATGGAAGGGTGTGTAACTTACTCAAATGAAGCTAAAATAATGAGATTAGGTGTAAAAGAAGAAACCCTAGAAAAGTACGGTGCTGTAAGCGAAGAAACAGCAAGAGAAATGGCAGAGGGAATTGCTAGAAACTTTGATACTAATATAGGTTTATCAACAACAGGAGTTGCAGGACCTGAGGGAGGAACAAAGGAAAAACCTGTAGGTCTAGTTTATGTAGGAATTTATATAAATGGAAAAACTACTGTAAAAAAGTATGCATTTAATGGAGATAGACAAGGGATTAGATTAAGAGCTACAAAAAATTTACTTAATGACTTAAGAGTACAATTACTAGAGTTATAGACAGGAGGAAATATGATAAAACATATATTTTGTGACTTAGATGGAACACTGTACCATGGAGGTATAGAAAATGAAGATGCAGATGCTGTTAAGGAAATCGAAGAAAAAGGAATTAGATTTCATATAGCTACAGGAAGAATATTTAAACAAGCAGATGTAATGACAAGAGATAAAATTAAGCTAAATGGATATTATATATGTGAAAATGGCTCATATATACATGATAGTAATCATGAATTGATTTTTAAAGGAACTATAGATGATGAAATTGTAAAGAAAGTTATAGCTAGATTTGAATCAGATAGTGCAAAGATATATTTTAAATATAGTGGCAAAGTATTATTATTAGAAAAAGATAAATTATTTAATTATTACAGTGAAGACTATATAATAGACCCTGATTTTATAAATAGAGATAGTTTTGAAAGTGCAGTAGGAAATATAGGGATAATATCTAGTGATATAGAAGAATTATCGAGAATAGAGCTTTATTTAGAAAGTGAATTTAGTGAATTATTAGATATATATTTTTCGTCAGAACATACACTAAATATTGTGCCTAAAGGAGTATCAAAAAGGAAATCAATAGAAAGAGTTTGTGATATTCTAAACTGTTCTTTAGATGAAATAGCTACAATAGGTGATTCTCCTAATGATATAAATATGTTAGAGGGAATTAAATATAGTTTTGCAATGGAAAATGCAAGAGAAAGTGTAAAGAAAAGTGCCAACTATGTATGTGCTAGTGTAAAAGAAGCTATAAAAATTATAGAAAAAATAAATGGTGTTGAATAAATTCAACACCTACACGCATTTGATTAAAGTATATGACTCTACAGTATTTTTTAGTATACAATCTAAAATATAGTTTATAACGCTATTGCAAATATATGTAGAAAATAATAAATCGTTTTTGTGATTTAATTTATTTACATATTCACAGTAAAGGGAATTGAAAAATTCCTCAATAGTTTGGTGCTCTATAATATCACCTTTAAATTTATTTAAATTTATTTCTCTAGCAATTTGTGCAAGTTCGGTTTCATAAGAAATATGTTTTTTCATACTGTGTTTAAACTCCCAACGGTAGCTGTGAGGAACACAAAAAAAATCACACAAAAAGTGACATATAACACCTAATTCTTGACTTAACCTACCAATTGAAAAATATTTTGATAAATTATTAATTGTAAGACTACACAAATAATTTATTTTTGATATAATCATATCAAAGGTTTCATCAAGATAATGTTTTTTAAATAAATATTTGGAGCATATATCGGGCTTTATGTTGCCGAAGATGAAATTTTTTTCGTTAATAAACATAGATTTATTGCTATCTATATTATCAACAATTGACTGAGCAATTAAAACATGAGTATTGACAAACATATTTTTACACCTCATAAATTTGATTAACATACAACTTAATGGTAGCAAGAAATTGTCATAGTTACAATAAGAAAATAATGTTAATATAATTTATATGGGTAAATTAATATTTACATAAGTAATGGAGGTAAATCATGAAAAAAGTATTGGTAATGTTAGCACAAGGGTTTGAAGAAATAGAAGCTGTCACAGTAGTAGATGTATTAAGAAGAGCTAATATAGTATGTGATATGTGCTCAATAGATAAGGAATATGTAAAAGGAGTACATAATATTTCTGTAAAATCAGATTGTAATATAGATGACATTGACCCTTTAGAATACGATGCAATAGTATTACCAGGAGGATTACCAGGTGCTACTAACCTAAGAGATGAAAGAGTCGGAGATTTTGTTAAACAATTAAATGAAAATGGTAAGATAGTTGCAGCTATTTGTGCAGCACCAGAAATTTTAGAAGGGTTTGGAGTACTAAAAAATAAAAAATGTACATCTTATCCAGGGTTTGTAAAAAATAGAGATGGGGTTACTTACATAGAAGACATAACTGTAGTTGATGGTAATATAATCACTAGTAGAGGCCCAGCTACATCAATAATGTTTGCCCTTACTATTATGAAACAATTAGGTTACGCTAAAGAAGCACATGATATAAAAGAGGGTATGATGGTTAATTTTTACGATAAAATAGTAAAGTAAATTTTATAATACAAAGTCATTAACTTAATGGCTTTGTATTTTTTTTACGCTCTTATTAATCATTGAGGAATTAAAAAAACATAAGATTAATATAATTTATTGACTATTAATTTATAAGGAGAAAAAAATGAGAAAAAATAGTATTAAATTATTATTAGTGTTTTTATTATGTTCACTGTCTATAACAGGATGCACATCAACCAAATCTAGCTCTGAATCTTCAGATAAAAAAAATATTAAAATAATAACATCTTTTTATCCTATTTACATTTTCACATCTAATATAACTAAAAATATAGAAGGTGTAGAATTAGTAAACCTAACAAAGCCTACAACTGGTTGCCTTCATGATTATAGTATAACTACTGGAGAAATGAAGAACCTAGAAGATAGTGATATATTTATAATTAATGGAGCCAATATGGAATCATTTATGGATAAAGTTATTAAACAAAATAAAAATTTAAAAGTAATAGAAGCTAGTAAAGGTATAAAACTAATAAAAGGAGAAAATGATGAACTAAATCCACATGTATGGTTAAGTATTTCAAATGCAATAAAAGAAGTAAAAAATATTGAAGAAAAACTTATAGAGTATGATCCAAAAAATAAAGAAAAATACACAGAAAATGCAAAAGAGTACATAGATAAACTACAAAATGAAAAAGAAAAAATGCACAAAGAGTTAGAAGGTTTAGAAAATAGAGATATAGTAACTTTTCATGAAGCTTTTCCTTATTTTGCGGAGGAATTTAATCTTAATATAGTAGGAGTTATTGAAAGAGAACCAGGCTCACAGCCAAGTGCAAAAGAACTTCAACAAAGTATTGAAATAGTAAAAAAATTAAAAGTTAAAGCTTTATTTGTAGAACCACAATACTCAATTGAAGCAGCACAAGTAATATCAAATGAAACAGGCAGTAAAGTTTATACTTTAGATCCGATAGTTACGGGCGATATGAAATTAGATTCATATGAGAAAGTTATGGATAAAAATTTAGAAACTTTAAAAGAGGCGTTAAAATGATAAAGTATAATAAAAAAAACATTAATTGTAATTGTAATCGATGCAGTTGTGGACTATGTTGTACAGAAATAAATAATCTGAGTGTAAAAAAGGGTGAAGAAGAAATTCTAAAAGATATAAATTTAAACGTCAACTGCGGAGAACTAATGGCTATTATAGGTCAAAATGGAGCAGGTAAAAGCACTTTACTAAAGGTAATTATAGGAGAGGATTCTTATTCTGGCAATCTTTACTTTACAGACGGAGATAAAAAGCTTTCAAGAAAACCTATCATTGGATATGTACCTCAAAAGTTGGATTTTGATTATAGTTCTCCAATAAGTGTGTTAGACTTTTTTTGTGCTATTCACAGCAATAGACCCTCATATTTACATCATTCAGAGGAAGTTAAGGATAAGTGTATTCAAAGTTTAATTAAAGTAAATGGAGAAGGGTTAATAAATAAGAAATTAGGAGTATTATCTGGAGGAGAATTACAAAGAGTTTTATTGGCATTAGCTTTAGAACCTACACCAGATATATTATTATTAGATGAACCTATATCAGGTATTGATCAAAATGGTTTAAAGATGTTTTATAACATAGTATCAGATCTTAGGAGAAATTATGATTTATCTATAATTTTAGTGTCACATGACTTTAATTTGGTAGCTAAGTATGCAGATTGCGCTGTGTTTTTAAATAATAAAACGATTGAATGTATAGGTACTCCTAAAGAAGTATTTGAAGATGAAAAAGTCATAGATGTCTTTGGATTAGAATGGAATACCTTTATTGATAAAAGAAGAAAAGGAGTTGAAGAAAATGTCACTTTGGTATAATATTGTTGAATTTTTATTTCCTTTTCAATGGGCTCAGTATGATTTTATGAAGAATGCACTACTATGCATACTATTAGTTACCCCTATGTTTGGTATACTTGGTACTATGGTTGTAAATAACAAAATGGCATTTTTTTCAGATGCCTTAGGTCATTCTGCTTTGACAGGAATAGCTATAGGTGTTATGTTTGGAATAGACAATGCTCTTATTTCTATGTTGGGATTTTCGTTACTATTATCAATCGCTATTTTAAATGTAAAAAATGCAAAAACAGCATCTGTAGATACTATTATAGGTGTTTTTTCATCTACTGCAGTTGCACTTGGAATAGTAATATTATCTTTTAATGGAGGCTTTAACAAATATTCAGTATATCTTATTGGAGATCTACTTAGCATAACTTCTCAAGATTTAATAATGCTTGTTATTTCCTTTGTAGTAGTAATTTTAGTATGGGTTAAATGTTTTAATAAATTTTTAATTGTAAGTATAAACCCAACTTTTGCAAGAAGCAGAGGTATAAACGTTAAATTGTATGATTATACATTTACATTATTAGTAGCATTTATAGTAACTATTTCTATTCAATGGGTGGGCATTTTGGTTATTAGTTCTATGATTATATTACCAGCAGCAGCAGCTCGAAATATTTCTAGCAATGTTAGACAATATCATATATACTCTATATGTATTGCTGTATGCTCTGGATTATTAGGGCTATTCGTATCTTATCAGTTAGGGTGTGCTACTGGAGCTACAATAGTTCTTATATGTTCAGTGTTTTTTATTTTAACTTACTTTATTAATATAAAAACGATGAAAAATCACATTAAAAAAACTAAAAAAATGAAAAAATCTGTTTAAAATATTAAAATAGAGGGTATTTATATATTATGATAAAGATATAATAAATTTTATTATTTAATATTTTAAAAAGGAAGAGGAGGACTATATTATGAAAAAATTTGTTTGTACAGTATGTGGATATATACACGAGGGATCTAACCCACCACAAGTTTGCCCAGTATGTAAAGTAGGAGCTGAAAAGTTCGAAGAAATGAAGGGTGAAATGGTTTGGGCTGATGAGCATAGAATAGGTGTAGCTCAAGGATGTGATGAAGACGTATTAGAAGGTCTTAGAGCTAACTTTGTAGGAGAATGTACAGAAGTAGGAATGTACTTAGCTATGAGCCGTCAAGCAGATAGAGAAGGATTTCCAGAAGTAGCAGAAGCATATAGAAGAATAGCTTTTGAAGAAGCTGAACATGCAGCTAAATTTGCGGAATTATTAGGAGAAGTAGTAGTAGCAGATACTAAAGCTAATTTAAAAGCTAGAGTAGAAGCTGAATATGGAGCAACTGAAGGAAAATTAAAAATAGCTAAAAAGGCTAAAGAATTAGGTCTTGATGCTATACATGATACAGTACATGAAATGTGTAAAGATGAAGCTAGACATGGAAAAGCTTTCTTAGGATTATTAGAAAGACATTTTGGAAAGTAAGCATTAAAAAAGCTACTTAAAAATTTAAGTAGCTTTTTTTAATACTTATTTATTTTCGAAGTTGTATTTTATTCCTTGATAAGAGTTACGAGTGTTTAAAGTAGCATCTATATCGTTTAATACTTCCCATTTTTTCAAACTCCATAAAGGACCTACAAGCTCATCTCTTTTTCCATCTCCAGTAAGTCTATGAACTATCATAGTGTCAGGTAGTATTTCAAGTTGGTCGCAAACTAAATTTATATATTCTTCTTGAGACATTAAATTTAAGTTTCCTTTTTGTAGCATTTTTTCCATAGGGGTATCTTTTATTACGTGAAGTAAGTGTATTTTAATTCCATCCACACCCATATCAGCTACAGCTTTAGCTGTTTCCATCATCATATTATAGTCTTCACCTGGAAGTCCATTTATTATATGAACAATAACTTTTATATTCTTAGCTTTTAACTTCTCTAGACCTTTTAAAAATTCATTGTAATCATGACCTCTATTTATTAATTTAGAGGTACTGTCGTGAATAGTTTGAAGCCCAAGTTCAACCCATAAATTGGTTCTTTCATTAAGCTCACCTAAATACTCTACTACATCATCAGCTAAACAATCAGGTCTTGTTGATATAGAAAGACCAATTACATCATCAAGCTCTAGTATAGTTTCATATTTTTCTTTTAGCACATCAAGAGGAGCATAAGTGTTAGTATAAGCTTGGAAATACCCAATATACTTTGCATTTGACCATTTTTTGTGCATCATTTCTTTTATATCATTAAATTGTTTTATTAGATTATCTTTAGGGTTTCCCGCAAAATCACCAGAGCCTTCTTTACTACAATAAGTGCACCCACCAGAACTTACAGTTCCATCGATGTTAGGGCAAGTAAACCCTGCATTTATAGATACTTTGAAGACCTTTTCTCCAAAGATATTTCTAAGATAATAATTCCATGTATGATATCTTTTATTATCAAAAGCATATTTAAATTTAGTCAATTATATCACCTTTTTCTAATAGTATTTATATAGATATGTAATTTATATTACCATAAATAGATTACATATACAAATTACAGATATAACAAGATAATAGTTACAACACTGTTACGTCCTTTATTGAATATATATTTTGTAAGAACAATAGAATTTATTAATGAAATTCATTAAGGGGGGATACAAATTATGGATGAAGAAAAATTAAAAGCAACTCAGGAAGGAGAAAATGAAAAATTAAAAGAAGATAGTAAAGGAATTATAGAAAATTTTAAAGAAAAAAAGGAAGAGATTGAAACTGAGAATGAAGAAGTAAAAAAAGATGAACTTGATGAATCTAGTAAAACTTTAGAAGAAAAAAATATTAATAATAATAATAAAAAAATATGGATTACGTTAGGTATACTAGCTTGCGTAGCAGTTTTAGCTCTTATTGGAATGAATAGAGTAGTTTTAAAATATGAAAGTGTAGTATATCCTGGAGTGAGTATTTACAATGAAGACTTGTCTAAATTGACTAAAGAACAATTAGATAAAAAACTATATCAACTAGAAAATACTATAAAGAATAAGACTATAAATATAGAAGCAAACAAAAAATACTATACTGTAAAGATAAAAGATATTACTTTGGGATGTAATATTAAAGATATATCTAATGAAATAATAAATCATAAAAAAGATAAGAATATGTTTGGAAAATTTATTGCAATAGTTAATAATTCGAAAAAATCGTTTGAATTTAATATTAATATAAATAAAGAAAAATTAAATGATTTAGAAGAAAAAATAGCTAAAGAAACAAACATAAAGGTAAAAGAGTCTCAAGTTATTATAAACGGAAGTAATATAAGTTGTATAAAAGGTGAAAACGGATTTGAATTACAAAATAATTTTATCGTTAAAGATATTGATAGTAAATTACAAGGTATAAAAAATTTAAATAGTAATATAAATATAAGCTTAAAATACAAAAAAGAAGTACCTAAAGTAGCTATGGAAGATCTTAAAAAGATAGATTCGAAAATATCTACATATACTACAACTTATGAATCTGGATGTGGAAGAAGTAGAAATGTAGAAAATGCAGCTAATAAAATAGACAATGTATTTTTAATGCCAGGAGAGGAATTTTCATATGAAAAACATGTTGGACCTGTTGTATTATCCAATGGATATACATACGCTCCAGTTATAAGTGATGGAGAATTAAAACAAGGTGTAGGTGGAGGAGTTTGTCAGGTTTCTTCAACACTATATAATACGACTTTAAAAGCAGGCATACTTCCTACTCAAAGAAGGAACCACTCAAAGCCAGTACATTATGTTCCAAGAGGATTAGATGCTACTTTAGCAAGTGGTAGTATAGACTATAAGTTTAAAAATACTTATGAATATCCGATAGTAATAAATACTAAAAGTGGTGGTGGCGTTTTAACAGTAGAATTTTGGTCAAATGAAAAGGCTATGAACGGAATAGAATATAAACCTGTAAGTTATGCAAGAGGTAATTATGCAAATACTTACTTATATGGATATGATAAAGAAGGAAATAAAGTTTATGAAAAACATATAGATACTAGTATATATAGATAAAAGAGGACTAAAAGTCCTCTTTTGTAGTGCTTAAACTAAGTAAATATCACATTAGTTTTTTAATTTTTTACCTGTAGAGAATAAGTATCCTCCTATTAGTATTATTAAAATTGATAGCATAGAAGCTATAAAATTAGATAAAAACAAAGGAGAAAATACTAAAGTAAATCCTATTACTAATACAAAGATATTACCAAATCCAAAACTATAGTAAGGATTATTTCTTCCTTTAAAAAACTTAGCTAATTGAGTATATATGAAATATATACCAAAAGCAAAAGAAATAAGACCTTGAATTTTTTGAGGGAATAAAAATAACAGTATAGCAATAGTTAAAAGTATAAATTGTATACGTTTGTAAGGCACTACTTCACTCTTAGGAGCGTATCTATTTAACTCATTTATATTTTTAAAGTTTAAATAAGCTAAAAATAACATTGTTAGACATAAAGTCCAAGAAACTAACTTTATTCCTAGACCCTTATATAAAAAAGAAATAACTCCTAATATAATTAATAATGCTCCTAAAACTGTAAATTTAGAACTATTTTCTTTTTTATAAATAGTATCAAAGTTGATGTCAAATATTCTAAACATAATTACACCTCTTTAATTTAAATTTTTTAAATAATTTAATTATAACAGAAAACAAAGAAAGGATAAATAGGCTTAAAATATAAATTTACCCTATAAATTTACAAAAAAATATATAAAATAGTTCTTTTATGACTTATAAAATTTATATAATTGTTGAATGTGGAAAAATATTGAAGACTGCATGATTATATGCTACATTCTATATTAAAGAAAGTAGCATATCCAAATTTGTTAAATATAAAATTATAAACTCCTCATACAAAGGTTATTAATAGATAGGTTGTATCATAAAATTTATTAATATATGTTTTAAAGGAGGAATAAGAGTGTCAAATCTAGGGGCTATACTATGTGCAATATTAGCTGGAAGTTCTACGGCACTAGAAGCATTTATAAATGGAGAACTAGGGAAAAGTACTACAGCATTAATAGCTACATTTATAAGCTTAGTAGCAGGAGCCGTATTTTTTTTAATAAGTATTTTGGTAACAGGAGATTTAAAAACTCTTATAAACTTAAATCAACTAAATCCTAAATTACTTTTAGGTGGTGTTTTAGGAGGGTTTGTAATTTATTTTACAGTAAGGGCAATACCTAATTTAGGAGTATCGAATACTTTGACTTTAATAGTAATATCTCAAATATTAATAGGTTTTTTTATAGATGCAGCAATTTTAGGACAAGAAACGATGTATTTATACAATTACATAGGTGCTATTCTTTTAGTTATAGGAACTTTTTTTATACTAAATTAGAGAATACATATAAAAACAAAACATAGGAGGTAAAGTAAGTTGACTAATGAAAAATTTGTAATGTCATTTAGTGGTGGCAAAGATAGTATATTAGCTTTATATAGAATGATTAAAAGGGGATATGAACCTGTAGCTCTAGTAACTACAACTAAAAAAAGTGAAGACAAATCATGGACACATGGACTAAGTGAGAAGCTATTAAACAAAGTTAGTGAGAGTTTAGAAATTCCACTTTTAAAAGCGGAATGTGATGTAGAAGAATATGAAGAAAAGTTTGAAGAAATGCTAAAAAAAGCTAAGGAAATGGGTGCAAGTATATGTGCATTTGGAGATATAGATATAGAACTTCATAAACAGTGGGACAAAGATAGATGTAGTAATGTTGATTTAAAACCAGAATTTCCTTTATGGCAAGAAGATAGAGAAAATTTAGTTTATGAATTTATAGATAGCGGATTTACTACTATAATAAAAACAGTTAATCTACAAAATATGGGTGAGGAATTTTTAGGTAAAAAGTTAACTAAAAAAGTTGTAGAAGATATAAAAAATACTGGTTCAGATGCTTGTGGTGAAAATGGTGAATACCACACTTTCGTAATAGATGGTCCTTTGTTTAAGAAAAGCATAGAGTTTGAAAATAAAGGTGTAGTGCTAGATAATGGATATGGATATTTAAATATTAAATAAAAACAAAACTGCCTATGTAAAAAATTACAAGGCAGTTTTGTTTTTATATTAATTATTTTTTTCCCATGCTATTATAACAAAATTTTTGTTAGTTTCATTTTTTAACATATTCTCAGCTTTTTTTATAGCTTCTTCATCTTTTTTTGATATATCAGCAATTTTGTAAGACTTATTTTCCATGTTAACCTCCTAAAAATATATTTATATATAGTTTTACAAATTTCAAAAAATATATAATAAAATAAAATTGGAAAAGAAAATATATAATAAAGTTTAATAAATTACTTACCATTGATCCATATAGGGGCGGTAACAGAATACTTATTGTTGTTTTGAATTATTTTCACATAATAAAATGTATTTTTTGTAGGTTTTAAAGTGAATTCTAATTTGGCAAGGTTAGAATTAAACTTCTTTTTATAGATTATTTTATTGTTATTGCTTATAACTTGCACCTCTTCTATTTTGTCATTATCATCATTATCAACTATAGTTACAGAAAAATTAAGTTTAGAAGTTTCATCAATTATAGATCCCATAGGTAAATCATTTACAGTATAGTCTATTTTTATATTTTTATCCTCTGTTGCGTATACTCTCATGTTTTTCAAAGCATCGTAGATGGCATCCCTTGTTAAATTAGTGGATAAAATTACGGTTCTAAATTCATTAGCTATACCAAAGTTAACTCTGTGATTATCTTGGTTGCAAGTAGGAGCAACATGCCAACCTTTATCTAAAGCTAATTGATACATATCATAAGCTTTTATGTTTTTACTCATATCTTTGTTATACCCATTTCCAACTTCAAGTAATGACATTACCATATCTCCATAATAAGAGTATTCAAATTGATTAAATTTACCAAACTTATCACAAGGGTGATTAAATTGACCAATTAAATCATTTTGCTCATACATAAGCATATAAAAGTTTTTTAAATCTATATCTTCCTGCTCTACAGCTACAAATCCATTAGAATTAAAAATATTTATATGGCCAATGGGGTTTTGTAAAGAATAAGGGTAAGTCATTTCAAATCCACTAAGAGCAATAAATTTGTTATCTAAAGTAAATTTATCTCTACATTTTATAAGTTCATTCCACTCACTACTCTTACTACCATCATTTATATTACATAATAAAAAATTGTCTAACATATTTGAGTGTTCACTTATGGCGAAAAAATCCAAATTAGCTTCATCTCTAGCTAAATAGTAAGCATCATTGTAAGTACCTTTTCCGTCGCTTGCACTTGTATGCGAATGTAAAAGACCGTGATAATGATTGTAAATAGGAGTACCAACAGTAAAATACCATTCTATAATGCTCTTATTCTTGTCAGGTGAAAGGTCACCAACTTCTAACCTAATTATTTGATTACCTCTTTTAAATTTTTCTAATGGAGTATAGGAAATAAAGTCATTAGTAATTAAACATTTATCTGTAACGTTTTTATAGTTAACATATAAATTTATAGAAGACTTATCTATACCACTTTTATCAGAAAAATTAACTTTAATTGAAGGTTTTGCAACTATATATTGTTGGCACTTTAAAGGGGAAAAAATTTTAATAATGGGACCTGTTTCATCATTAGAAATACAGTCTATTGTTTTATCATTAGATGAAGAATAGTTCTTAAAAAGAGTAAAATTAAAACAACATATAAAGCTTAATATTATAAAAAATAAAGATATTTTTTTTAACATATAAATCATTCCTTTTTACCTGTTTTATAGTTATAGATTTATCTAAATATAAAAATATAATGTTTATATTATGTATTTTTTGCGTGTACATACATGAAATTATAGGTTACTTTAATATAATTTACTAAAGGAAAAATCATCTAAAGAGGTGAAGTATGAAGGTAGAAGTAATAGCTTCAAAAAGAAGCCAAAAAGAAGCCAAGAGATATATTTTAAGTAAACTTCCATTAGTAAGTAAGGTAGCGCAATTTAACAGTGTTATAGGAGAGATGCATTTAGAATATATTGAATTTAAGGTTTTAAGATATGAAATAATAAGCAAAAAAAAGAGCAATAAAATATTTAGGCGTGAAACAAAGAAGTATGTAATAACTATGTTAGTTAATACATATAATGGACATTCTGAATCAATAGATAATATACCTCAGACATTTAAAAGGTATGTAGCTAAAAGTTGTATAAAAAAAGCGAAAGTAAATGATGAGGAAATAATAACTGTTGTAAAAGATGAAATATTATATTTTTTTAGGGATAAAGCAAAAATTGATATTTTTGATAAAATTAATATACAGGAAATAAAGACAACTGAAGTTAGGAGTATATATAAACCATACTGGGTGGCAGATTTTAGAGGAAGAAGTATATTAGTAGAAGCATAGAAAAATAGATATAGAGTATTATTTTAGGTACTCTATATCTATTTTTTACACAACTATTTTATATTAATTTAATTTTTTTGTTAAGTGATTAAGTGTTTTTAAAGAGTATCCATCTTCTTGCCAATGAGTAATTACATCATCTAATATCTCTGTATTGGTTTTAGAATTTGGATGAAGTAAAATTATAGCCCCAGGATGAGTACGAGTGTAGATTTTTTCTTTTGCATATTCGTGAGTTGGTTGTTTATCATTATACCAATCAACATAAGCAAAACTCCAAAATACAGACGAGTAACCTAAATCTTGCGTGTATTTTAAAGATTGCTCGCTAAATTTACCCATGGGAGGCCTAAAGTACTTAGGCATATCTTTTCCAATTAAATCTTTATAGGCATCTTCTACACTAGTTATTTCGTATTTAAATTTTTCGAAATTACTAATATCAGGCATAGAAAGATGATTTTTAGAATGGTTACAAACTAAGTGACCTTCTTTTACCATTCTTTTAACTATTTCTGGGTTGTTTCTTATGTAGCTTTCAACTACAAAAAAGTTAGCTCTAGCATTGTGCTTTTTTAAAGTATCTAATATACTTTGTGCTGTTCCATTTTCATAACCGGCATCGAAAGTTAAGTATATAACTTTCTCATCTGGGCTTCCAACATAATAAGAGTTATATTTTCTAAAAAAAGTAGCCTCTTTTATTGGAGATGGTTGCTTACCATCATTTCTAGGGTTAAAATACCAATTGTATGTTTGAGTACTCAAATTTGGGTTTGCTATTTGAGTTTTAGATTTATTTAGCATGTAAAAATTAGTGCTAATTAACAATCCAAATACAAGAAGAAAAAATCCTATTACAAAGTAAGTTCTGGTGTTTTTATTATTCATGATATCACCTCTAAAAGTTGAAAATTAAAATGATAATACTGTTTATAATATAGTTTCTATAATTAAATTAAAATTATTCAGATAAAACTTTTAAATTATACTTTTACTTTTTGGAGAAACTTATCATATAATGATTTAGAGTCATATAAAGTGTAAGTTAATTTTTTATAGTTTGTATTGAAAGGAAACTAAAATGAGAAATGAAGACAATAATTTATCTAATGATATTATTAGTATTTTAGATAATATTATATTTTTAGATATAGAAACTAGTGGATTAAATCCTTTAAATTCAGAAATAATAGAAGTTGGTGCGGTAAAAATAAAAGATGGAAGATGTGAACTTTTTAATAGTTTAGTAAAAAATAGAAAAGAAATACCTTTGGAAATATTTTCTCTATGTAATGGATTGATAGAAGATGATTTAAAAAAAGCACCAGATTTAAATACAGTAAGAAAAATGTTGAAAGAATTTTTAGAAGACAATATAGTTATTTGTCATAATGCTGAATTTGAGAAAAAGTTTTTTGAATATTATATGCCTGAAATAAAAAATACAATTATAGATTCTATGGAATTAGCTGTAATTTTAGAGCCTTACCATAAAGAGTATAATTTAGAATACTTAAAAAATAATTTAACTAATAATTTAGGCAAGGAGCAACATAGAGGCTTACTTGATGCTATGGATACTATAAAAGTTGTAAATGCTTTACTTTTAAGATTAAATAAAAAAGAAATATCTAATTTAGAACCCTTACCATTTAAAATAAACTCATACCTGAATAAATTTAATTTAAAAAAATGGGAATGGAGTGAATTAATAGAAGGCGGTAATTATAGCGTAGAAAATTTAGTGGACGTAATATATGAAGAAGAAAATAATTTACATGAAGATATTTATGAAATAAAGCAAAAAGAGATTTTAAGAAAAATATATATAAATGATAAAAAATATGAAGAACTATTAAAAGATAATGAAATTTGGGAAAGTAAAGAAGGATTTATTTATGAATATAGATCTGGTCAATATGAGCTTGTAGAGATTATAAGAAAGACTTTTGAAAATAGTGGTAAAGTTGATAAAATTGCATGCATAGAAGCACCTACAGGAATCGGTAAAAGTGTAGGATATTTACTACCAGCAATTTTAGAGGCTAAATTAAACAAGAAAAGGATAATTATATCTACTGATACTAAGGAACTTCAAATTCAACTTATCAACAAGGATATACCTAATGTAATAAATTCATTAGGTCTAAATAATAAAGTAAGTTATGGATACATAAAAGGTAAAAATAACTATATATGTTTAGAAAAGTTAGAATCTTATAAAAATGAATATACATCTGATAAACCAACTAAAAATGAAGTTTTATCTCTATTAATATTAGAAAAATTAATAGAAGAAGGTAGATATGGAGATATAGAAGAAATAAATTATTGGATTTTACAACATTTTCAAGAAATAATAAACCATTTAAGGTATGTAAGTTGCGACCCAAACTTATGTAGACCCAAAAAATGTATGAAGAATTGTTTATATAAGAAAAGAATAGAAGAGTTAAAAGAAGAAGAAATAACTGTAATAAATCATTCATTACTAGCAAAATGGCCATATAAAGAAGAAAAGCCATTAGAGCATATAATAGTAGATGAAGCACATAATCTAGTAGAAAAAGGTTATGATTTTTTTTCTAGTATAGTAAATTATAAAGCTTTAAATTATTTTTTTCAAGAAATGTATCCATATGAAAATATTAATAATAGTATATTTTCATATAATAGTTTAAGTAAAAAAAATAGAAAAATTAAAATGTTTGATAAATTTTATAATCATGTTCATTTTGATAGAAGTATTAAGGACAAAATAAGTAGAAATATAAACTTAATAGTAGAGGAAATGAACTCAATTTTATACTTTGGAGTAAATAGTGAGTATAATGGCATTAGTCAATATGGATTAAGTTGGGAAGTAAACTTACAACAAGAGGAAATAGCAGGAACAATAAGACTCAAAGACAAATATAAAACTATAACATATAATAGCTACAGCGATAAAATAAGAAATAGTTGCGAAAGTATAATACGTAATATAACTTCGATATTAATTTTAATAGATAGAAATATTGATGATGATAGTATTGATAAAGAGGCCGAGATATATAAGTATGGTAAATCTAGAATAAAAGATTTAGAGGATATAAAAACTACTTTGAAACTATTTTTAGAATACGATGAAAAAGATGATTTTGCAAGAATTGTGGAAATAGACAAAAACTATAAAAATTTTGAAATCAAAGTAGTACCTTTAAAAATAGCTCAATTATTTGAAGAAAATATATTAAATCAAATAAGTAGTGGTATATTTTTATCTGCTACCTTAAGTATTGAGAATAATATGAATTATTTTAAAAATACTTTGGGAATAAATAGAGTTGATAATGTAGAAAAAATTATTGAACCTATTTATGATTATAAAAATAGAGTAAGCATAATAAGTATAAATAATATATGTAGTTACAAAAACATAAACTTTTCTAGAGAAATGGGTTCGATTATACAAAATATATCTACAGTAACACAGGGACATGTATTAGGTCTATTCAATAGCAAACAAAGACAAGAAAAAACGTATGAAATACTTAAAGGAGAACTACATAATGAAAATATAGAAATTTATATGAATAAAAAAGGAATTAATCATCTAAAAAATATAGATAAAAAGACTGTGGTATTGGGATCTAAAGGGTGTTTTGAAGGAGTTGATGTACCAGGAGATGGTTTGATATGCGTGACTTTAGATAAAATACCCAACTTAAATCCAAAAGATCCTTTGTATTCTACAATAATGGCGAAATATAATATTCCATACTATAAAATTAATTATCCTCAAATGGCCATAAAAGTTAAACAAGCTATGGGGAGACTTTTAAGAAGTAAATATGATTATGGGTGTTTTGTAATTTTCAATATGGGGAATAACCTTAATAACTTAAAAAGATTAGAAGGTGATTTGCACAATTGTAAAATATTAAACATAAAATCATCACAAGTGGAAAATTATATAAAAGGACATTTATATAAATCTAGGAAATATGCAATTAATCAAGCGTTAAATGATATAATTAAAACTTTAAAATATAAAGAAAATTTAAGTATGAAAAAAATAGAAAACTATATTAATGAAGAAATGAAAAGTAGATGTATAAAAGCTAAAGCTATATATAATGAAAATGAAAAAGATGTTTTAAAAATAAAGTACTTCAATCAAAACTACTTAATAGACAAAGAAAAATTCAAAAACGATCTTTAAAAAAGAATTCCTGTTGGGTTATAGTATAAATAAATAAAAAGTCTTAATGATTTTCATCATTAAGACTTTTTATTTATTTATTTTTTAGAGATTTATCTATTATACTATATACAAATTTACTATCTGCTATATCTATAGATTTTATTTTATCGTCTTTAGTGTGAATTAATATTGCAGATTTTGCATAGTTAGCTAAATCTTTGCTATTAGCCTTACTTGTGTTGCTAATATTATTGTTTGTAGGATTTACTGTTCCTAATTTTGCATCATTATTAGAGCCATAGTTAGGATATTTATGTTCTTTTGATGGATGTACGTTATGAGGAACAACTGGATAGAAATAAATTTTATTATTTCCATTTGCAGTAGAAGCTACAAAATTAGCTGATTTAACATGATAACTTGTGTTAAAATCATTAATAGTTTTTCCTAGAAAGTTGTCTTTAGCATACTTTAAGCTAAAGTCGTCATAACATAAAACTCCTTTATTTTTAAAGAACTCTATTTTGTAAGTAGCACCAGATAAATTAGCTTTTGAAGGAAACTTATCTGAGTTATACAAGTTATAATCTCCAACTAAAGTTTCTTTAACTTTTCCATTTTCATAATAAACATGAAGATAGGAATCTTTGTTTTGATCATTTTCATAAGTTGATAATACTGTAATATTATTGCGTAAGTCCTCCATAGTCAAATTGTTAATATTTTTGCCTCTTAGATTATTGGCATTAATATAATATACAGAAGAATAAGGTGTTCCAAATGCATTTTCCACGTCCATAAAACCAGCATTTAATAGTTTATCAGTGTTTTTGCTAGCTTGTTGTATAATACTTGGAGTCTTAGGCATTTTTTCATTCATAGCACAACCAACTGCTAATACAGATATGAAAAGACATGCAAATAACATAGTTTTTTTCATTATTAATATACCTCCTTTTTATGTAAAAGTATTCTATATTAGTATTTAAAATATAAAAGAAAATATACATATTTATTTACAAACTAAATTTTAATTGGAAAATATAATAAAAATTGCATAAAAAAAAGAAACAATAAAATCTGAAAAATTATTGTTTCTTTTGTTATTTATATTAAGATACTAAGTCTATATCATCATTGTCATTTTGTGAAATTTTTTCCATGGTTATTCCTGTTGCTCCATAAAATAATGATATTAATGGACAAAGTAAGTTAAAGAATGCAAATGGTAAGAATGCAAAACATCCAATTCCAAGGGTTGCTGACATATAAGCACCGCACGTATTCCAAGGAATTAATGGTGATGTTATAGTAGCACTATCTTCTAAAGCACGAGATAAGTTTTTAGGTGCTAATCCTTGTTTTTTAAAGGCATCTTTATACATACTTCCAGGGATTACTATAGCTAAATATTGATCTGCTACAGCTAAATTAGTACCTATTGCAGTAAATATTGTAGCAGCTACTAGTCCAAAAGTACCTTTAGCTATTTTTAATATAGATTTAGCTAATGCTTCAAGCATACCTGTCTTTTCAAGGATTCCGCCAGTAGTTAAAGCACAAAGCATTAAAGATACAGTACCTAACATACTATCAAGGCCACCACGAGTAAGCAATTCATCAACAAAATTCATTCCCGTTGAAGATACATATCCTCCTTTTGCAACTACAAACACATCAGCAATAGATGCACCTTGGAAACCTATAGCTACAATTGATCCAAGTATAACTCCAACTACTAATCCTGGTATTGCTGGTATTTTGAAAATTACCATTGCTATAACAGCTACAGGAACTAAAAGTAATAATGGAGATAAGGTATTGTAGTTAAGCATTAAAGCATTTTGGATTTCGCTAATTTGTGTGGTATCTATTGCAGAACCTGCATATTTAATACCTATAATTCCGTATAAAACTAATGATATAGTTAATGCAGGTACAGTAGTATATAACATATGTCTTATATGATCAAAAAGATTTGAGCCAGCCATTGCAGGAGCTAAGTTTGTCGTATCAGATAATGGAGACATTTTATCACCAAAATAAGCTCCAGAAATTATTGCACCAGCTATTATCTGAGTAGGTATACCAAGAGCACTACCAATTCCAAGTAAAGCTATACCGATAGTACCAGCAGTAGTCCAAGAAGAACCCGTAGAAATAGATACAATAGCACATATTAAAGTTGTAGCAACTAAGAAAATACCAGGAGATAAAATGTTAAGTCCCCAATATATCATCGATGGAACTATACCTCCAAGTATCCAAGTTCCTATTAACATACCAACTACTAATAATATAAGTATTGCTTGCATAGTGGTATTTATAGTAGTCAATATACCTTCTTCTAATTCTTTCCACGTAAATCCTAATTTTGTCATTGCAATAAACGCAGTAAAAATACCTCCAACAATAAGTGGAATATGTGCAGATATTTCATATTCTTTTAAAAATACTAAACACGTCACTAAAACTGACACTAAGAATCCAATACATAATATTGCATCAAATAGTGTGGCTTGCTTTTTTATTTTTTTTGTCATAATATCCTCCCTCAATTTATGCCGAATATAACGTCAAGGAGAAACTAGAAATTAAAAAAAGTCTAGGATAAGAAGATTATCCTAGACTTAAGTTTCCAATATAATTGAAATAATACTTAATCTAAAGATAGTACTCCACATTTAAATGTGACAGTGTCATACATATTTTATATGACCCCAACATACAAGCTTAAAGCATCACTTATATATTTCGGCATAGTTACCTTTTATTTTGCTTCTTCGTGCTTAACTCCACAAAACTACTAATTAACAATGCGACCTCTACCATTAGTTATATCCGATATTTAATTTATAATACAAATTATAACATGTATTTAATATATAATAAATAGTAAAATCTAAAAAAGACGAAAAATGTCTAAAATTACAATAATTAAATAAAACTTTTAAATTAAATGTACATAGGTTAGAATAATTATAGTATTTGAATAGAATTAATATTAATTTTTATATAGGAGTGATAAACTTGAGTAAAAAGAAGTTTTATGCAGTTAGAAAAGGTAAAAAAGTAGGAATATATAATACATGGAATGAGTGTAAGCTACAAGTGAATGGATTTTCAGGAGCAGAATATAAGAGCTTTGAAGTATTAGAAGAAGCTAAAGCATATATAGATGGTAATAAAAGTGTAACTTTAAAAAATTATGAAAATAGAGTGGAAGCTTATGTAGATGGAAGTTACGAACACTGTATTAAAACATTTGGTTCGGGAGTTGTAATACTTAAAAATAATGAAGTGGAAAAAACTTATAGTATAAAAGGTGAAGATGAATCACTTGTTTCCATGAGAAATGTAGCAGGAGAAATAGAAGCAGCTAAAATAGCTATGAAGTATTGTCTAGAAAATAATATAGATAGTTTAGTTTTATATTTTGATTATGAAGGTATTGAAAAATGGTGTACAGGTGCTTGGAAAGCTAGTAAAGAAGGTACTATAGAATATAAAAAGTTTTATGATTCAATAAAATCTGATTTGAACGTTGAATTTGTAAAAGTAAAAGCGCACTCAGGAAATAAATACAATGAAGAAGCTGATAAGTTAGCAAAAGCAGCTGTGTTAATGTAAAAAGTCTTGCATAAATTTGCAAGACTTTTTACATTAAAATACACCATAGACACCTTGTAATTCTTCTTTAAATTTAATAGGATCATTTATTCCCTTATACATAGCATTAGCTAATATGTTGGCTTGATCATAAGTTGATGTCCAGGAGAATATACCGCCAAGGCAGTTTTTAAGCACATATTGAGATTTTATAAAAATTGTAAGAGGGTCATCATAGGACATAACAAACTGACCATCTTTTGTAAGATATACAGCTTGTGCATCTTTATCAAAATTAAACTTATATCCATCTTTGTTGATATATTCTTTTCTAAGCTCGTCATAAGATCTAGTGATTTTTGCACCTAATCGTCCATAGAAAGGTACTCCCAATAAGATTTTTTCAGGTGGCATTCCAGCTTCTTCTAGATTCTTAATCCATTTATTAACGCTATACCCAGGAAGAGCTAAATCAGATTCATAAAGATTAGCTTGATGTTTTTCACCAGTTTTACCCGTCTCACCAGCAGTAAAATCATAGCTCATTAAGTTGAAGTAATTTATTAATGGTGCAATCTTGTCTATTTCAAAGCTTCTATTAATAGAGAATTCATCACCTACGGCTGCAACACTTAGCCATTTATCATCGCCGATAACATCTCTAATTGCAGTAAGTAAAAGCGTAAAATTTTCTTTATCTTCTGGTCTGTATTTAATTCCAGCAGCACTAGTACCAGGGTACTCCCAGTCAATATCTACACCGTCTAGTTTGTATTGATTTATTAATTTATTAACTTGACGTGCAAAGTTATACCTTGAAGCAGGAGTTAAAGCAGCATCAGAGAAACCATCTGCACCCCAGCCGCCGATTGCAGCTATTACTTTTAAGTCTGGTTTTTCAGCTTTTAAATTTACCATCTGTTTTAGATATTTAGGGCTAGGGACTAATAAAGTACCATCAGGATTAATTTCAACAAATGCATATATAATAGCATCTAATAGTTGAGGGTCTAGATTCTTAGGATTACCCAATACGTATTCCATAACTATTGGCGTAACATTAGGGCAATATGAAATATCAACAGGTTGATTTTTAATATCTGTTATTTGAGGACGAGATATATTATTATTGCTACAGGCTTTAGTTTTATTGCTGATTTTTTTACTATCTATATAATTTAAGTAGTCATAATTGTCTTTAGCCTTTTTGGTATCAGGAACAAAACATAGGTACCAATCTAAGCAAGAACAATTTTTATCACAAGTTTTAATTCTACTTTTTAGCTCTTTGTAAGTTTTAGGATAAGGAAGTATAACAGGCATTCCTGGGAACCAGTTTGCAGGTGTTACTACATGGTCCTCATCACTAGTTTGTAGTGCTTTTATAATCCTTAAAATTTCAGGTATATTTCTTCCTGTAGTTAAAGGATAATAAAGGATAGTTCTTAAAATTTGCTTATCGTCTATAATAAATACAGATCGAATTGTTGAAGTGTTGCTCATTGGCTCAGAAATCATACCGTATAATTTAGCTATACTCATATCTCTATCTTCAATTACTGGAAATGGTATTTCTATTCCTGTAAGTTGAAATATATTATAAATCCAAGCTAAATGAGAACTATTACTATCGATGCTAAGACCGATTAGCTCAGTGTTTCTTTTTTGAAATTCTGGATAGTATTTAGTAAAACATAAAAATTCAGTTGTACATACTGGCGTAAAGTCACCAGGATGAGAAAATAATACGACCCATTTGCCACTGTAATCAGATAGTTGAATAGGTCCCAATGTCGTGTTAGCCTTAAAGTCGGGAATTTTTGATCCTAAACTAGGTAGACATGGCATATAAATCACCCCTTAATTTAATAAAATTTAACCTATTGTATTCTATTAATAAATATCAATGAGTGTTACTGATAAGTCTATCAACATTTTAAGAATAATCCTAACAAAAAGTAACAATAATAATTGCTATTTTACGCTAAATTTGATATAGTTTAATAAAGATCTAATGTAAAGATTTGTTACTATATGGGGTGAATTAAGTTGAAGAAAGCGCTAAGAATATTTATTATGTCAACTGCTGTATGTTTTTGTTTAACATTTGCATTGATAATAATAAATGCAGTGATGGGAGTATTCATTGGGATTGGTTACTATTTTATGTTATTTGGCGTACTAAGTTTAGGTTCAACTATAAGTTTAATATTAATTGATGCGAAAAGAATATTCTCTAAGAAGAAGGTACGAAAAGTTGAAATAACGAGTAATGTTACAAGAAAAACTCAACAACGTAGTAGACATATAAAAAGAAAAATATCTTAATAAATATGAAATTATTGATAAAATTAAAACACAGTGTAAACTGTGTTTTTTTGTTTTTACAAGAAAAGTTATAATTTATGAATATCTATAATAAAAAATAATAATAGGAGTATTTATAAATATAAGGCAGGTGTAGGATATGAGAGATATTTTTATGAGGAGTATAATAGGCTACAAAAACGTAATTAGAAATAGTAAATCTCAAGATTATGTAGATTATAAAAATGTAAATAACAAACTTATCTGTGCTGTGGCGGATGGACATAGTACAGATTTTTTTGAGTACAGTGATGAAGGTGCTAGATTTGCGTGTATGGCAAGTATAGATATTATAGAAAAATATATAGATAGAACCCAAAAAGAATGGGAAAAATTGCTATCAGATAAAACTATACAAAAGCTAATATATGAAAAATGGATGAGTTTAGTAAATGAACACTATAAGGAAAATAATCCAGTGGTATTCAAAACTGAATATATAAAGTATTCAACTACATTATTATCATGTTGTATAACTGATAGCTTTATAATAAGTATAAAGCTAGGAGATGGGAATATAGTTATAAAAGAAGAAGAGGGATACAAAAAAATTATAAACTCAAAAACTGAAAAAGTAGTACACTCACTAGGTAGAGCAAATGCATATGAAAATATGAAATATACAGTAAGTGATATTAATAAATTGGGTGAAAATAGTAATATTATTTTATTTACAGATGGATATGAAAATAGTTTTATTGAGGAGGCAGAATTATTTAAAAGTTTAGATAAAACTATTAGTAAATACAAAAAGAGTATTTTTTCAAGAATGTGGTTATGCAATAAATATGAAGATTATTTAAATAAATTAAGCAAAAACATTAGCCATGACGACATTAGTATAATATTTATAGTATAAAAAGTTTAAAACAAAAGGAAAAGCGACTACTAATGGAAAATATGGTTAATAATGTATATATATGATATAATAATAAAAAGTTTGAATTAAACATAAATTATTAAAACTAAGAGAGGAAAAGATAATGAATTTTAGGGAATTGTTTGATAAATTGGTAGATTTTATAGATAGTTATAGAAAATCTATAATCACAATTTCAATATCAATGCTAGGATTTATATTATTAATGATAGTATTTTTTGTAAGTAGTGATGAATTAAGTGTTGGAAATGAATCAAACATATTATTAAAAAATATAGAGCAGAGACAATATTCAATAGCATTAGATTATTATGAATCATGTGAAAAGAAATTTTCTGATGAAAAAATGAAAAGATTGAACAAATCTCTTTCGAACAAAATAAATAAATTACTTTTAGATAGTGGAGATAAATATATAACAGGCCAAGTAACAAAAGAATACTATATAGGTCTAATAAATACTGTAAATGCATTAGGTAACATAAAAATAGATTTGAAAAAAATAGTAGATCAAGCAGATAGAATAAATGAAATGTACAAAAATGAAAATATAAAGTATGACGAAGCGATATCTTATATAAGTACAGCATCTATATTAAATGGAATTAGAGATAGCTTAGACATCTATAAATATGAAATGCAGGAAATATATCAATCAAGACAAGTTTATGAAAAAGGTTTAAAGGAACAAAAAAATAATAATTATTATGAAGCCATAGAATTATATGATAAGGTTTTAGAAGAAGATAAGAAATATTATGAATTAGCTGGAAAAAATAAAAAAGAGTGCATAGAGCTTATGTATGATTATTATATAACTCAAGCAGATGAATCCAATAAAAAAGGAAATTATGAAGAATCATTACAGTATATAGAATATATAAAGACTTATTATATAGAAGATGAAAATGTGTTAAATTTGGAAAAAGAATATGAAAAAAAATTATCGATGTACACTTTAACATCAGAGGATATTTTAAACTTAATAGCTAAAAAAAGTGGAAAGAAAAAAGAAAATTTATCAATAAATTTATTTCAACAAATGGTAAATGAAAAAAAATATTATTACGTTGAAGTTTATGAATATGATAAATTAATAGACGAAATATTGATAGATGCCAAGGATAGGTTATTATACTCTTATAAAGATTCAAATAAGAATTATAATACAAATTATTCAGATGGATATTTTAGAGTTAAATCTGATGGAACAATAGAATTTGCTATAAATGAAGATAAAGCTCAATTTATATTAAGCAATAAACTACAAGAAAATAAAGTAAAGTATAAATCTATAACAAGTATAGAAAAAGAAAGAATATATAAATATGTAAGCAATAAGGTTGATGTAGACAAAATACTAGGAAAAGAAGCTGATTTATACTACTATAAATTAGTAAACAAAGGATTTTTTAAAGAAAAGCAAATCTATATTATAAATATCTATACTCAAAAAGTATATCTAATATCTAAAGACTCAATAATAAATTATTAAGGCGTGTTTTTAACACGCTTTAATAATGTAAAAATATTTTTTTACATTTTATCTCTTATAAGGTAGAATGATTATGAAAAATATTTTAAAACATTATAAAATGACAAAATTTAACTATTATATTGAAGGATATATACAAATATGTATATAACTATAATAATATAATAATATTAACCTAAGGAGAATGTAAAATGGGTAAGAAGAGTATATATATAGGTCTAGCCGTAATAATATCATTTGTAGTTTTATTCATAGGGGTTGTGGTTGTAGAAATAGGGGGAGAAAAAATAGCTAAAAATACCTATGTAAATAATATTAATGTAGGGAGACTAACAAAATCTCAAGCTACTTCTAAATTAGAAGAAAAATATAAATTAGATAATATTAAATTATCATATTTAGATAAAGTATGGAATATAGAATCTAAAGATATAGATTTATCATATGATATAAATGAGACAGTAAATAATGCGTATAACCTAAATAGGACGGAATCATTTATTGATAATTTAAATAAAACTATAAAATCCCATTTTGGAGAAAAAGATCATTTTAAAATAATATTAAATTATAATGAAGAAAAATTAAAACAACAAATAGAAAAAATTGCTAAAGATATAGATGTAAATGTAAAAGATGCTCAGATAAGCATAAATGGATCTGATATAACGGTAGAAGATGAAACGGCTGGATTAAAAGTAAATGTAGATGAAAGTTTAAAAAATAATATAAGAGAAATACAAAAAGGAAATTCAAAGTCGCAATTAGTTGTAACTAAAATTGAACCAAATGTAAAAAAAGAATATCTTAAAGAAGTAGATACTCTATTAGGAACACATACAACAAAATTTGATTCATCTGTAAAAGGTAGATCTACTAATATAAGATTAGCTACAAGTAGAACTAGTGATGTATTACTAATGCCAGGGGATACATTTTCTTATAATGACCACACTGGAGTAAGAAGTGTAGCTAATGGATATAAAAATGCACCAGTAATAGTACAAGGAGTAGTTCAAGAAGGTGTTGGCGGAGGTGTTTGTCAAGTTTCAACTACCTTATACAATGCAGTCCTTTACTCAGGTCTTGAATTAGTAAATATAAAAAATCACTCTATACCATCTAATTATGCACAAAAAGGAAGAGATGCAACTGTAACAGATGGAGGAATAGACTTTGTATTTAAAAATAATCTTAATTATCCAGTATATGTGAGAAATTATGTTTCAGGAAATACTGTCACATGTCAAATATATGGAAGCTCAAAAGACAAAAAAAATATAAGGATATCGACTAATGTTGATGGTGTAGCTCAGGCTCCTATAAAAAAGGTAGAGGATCCAACATTACCAAAAGGAGAAGAAAAAGAATTAGAAAAAGCTAGAAATGGATACACAGTTTCAACATATAGAGTTTATAAGGATGCTGATGGTAAGACTATTAAAACTGAGAAGGTAGCAATCTCTTATTATCCTAAAAAGCAAGGTGTAATAGCTGTTGGAACAAAGGAAGAAGTTGTACCACCTACAGAAGAACCATCACCAGAGCTACCACCAGTTCAACCACCGGTTCAAGAACCATCACCACAACCACCAGCAGGAGAAACAACTACAGAAATACAATTTTGAAATTAATGTAAAAACTAAGTTATAAATGTAGGTTGGAATAGATTGTTTAAATATCATTAATGGATTAAGGAGGTTTTACTTTGAACTTAAATGATATAACAAATTACATTCAAGGAATTTGTGATAATATGTCTAGTGTATTAGAAGTGGATGTCACTTTAGTAAGTAAAGATTTAACTAGGATAGCAGGAACTGGAATATTCAGAGAAAAAATAGGTGAAACAATTTCAGAACAAGCAATATATTATGCAGTTTTAAAAGAAGATAAATCTTATGTAATTAATAAAGAATTAGAAGATAATTGCAATAGATGTGCAAATAGAGAAAATTGCAAAGAACTAGCGGATATTTGTACTCCTGTCAAGCTAGGAAATCAAGTGCTGGGTGTATTAGGTATAGCAGCTTTTGATGAAGAGCAAAAGCATAAACTACTTTCAAAAGATAAAGAATTAATAGCTTTTATAAGAAGTATGTCTGATTTAATATCTTTTAAACTAGATGAATTATACAAAGAAGAAATTAAAACAATGGAAGAGTTAGAAAAAGAAGCTATAGAAAATGGCATAAAAAAATATGGAAGTAATACTGAAGGAATGAAAAAAGCAGCAGAAGCTCTTAATATAGGAATAGCAACGCTTTATAGAAAAATAAAAAAATATGATATTAAGTAGTAGTGAAAAATATTTAAAGTAGATTGAAGAAGTCTTTGATTAAAATCAGGGGCTTTTTTGATATAAAAATAAATAAATATACATGTAAAAGAATGTATACTTTTGACTTAAAATATCAAATATGGTATCTTAAATATATATTTAAAATGGGAGGCGATTATTATTTTAGGTAAAAATATCAAAAACGATATACAAAATATGCAAAAAAAAAGTCTAGATATAAGTTTAATAAAAGATGATGAAGCGGATTTAACTTTTTTTAATATAGATGAAGAAGAAACTAATGAAACATTAAGGGCATTAAAACAAAGTTATGTTACTACAAACTATAAAGAAGAAACAATTTTAAATTTACAAAATTCATTAAATACTAAATCTAAAAATACATCTAAAGAACTTAAATTAGAATCGTATAAAAGATACAATAATGCTCTGGATTTAGCAAATAAAAACTATATTACTACAGCTTTAGAAATAATAGAGAAGGCTTTAGAAATAAATCCTAAGGATGTGGATATTTTAAATTTAAAAGGACTATTAAAACTTTTAAAGTGTGATTTTTCTAAGGCTTTTGAAAGTTTTTATACAGGTATGTGTTATGGTAGCCATGAATTATCTAGAAAATATGTGGACATGCTTTCCTCAGAAGATTTTAATGTTTTCTTAAGTAGATATAATCACTCAATTAGATTTATTAATGAAGAATTAAATCAAGAATCTATACACATATTAAATAATATTATAGAAGAAAATCCAGAATTAATTGAACCTTACGTTATACTATCACTACTATACGATAAACTAAACAATGTTAAAAAGAGAGAAGCTTACTTAGAATATCTTAAAGATATAGACAAAGATAACCCTTTATTTGAAACGAATAATAAACTTGAAGAAGAACGTGAAGATAAAAATAAACAAGTTAAAAATACTAAAAAATTACACATATTACCATATGCAGTAATAGGATGTTTAATATTTGGTATGGGAGCATATTACTTAAACAGTAAAAATAAAATGGAAAATTTAAATAGTGAACTTGCACAAAAAAGTGAAGAATTAAATAAAACAGGTAAAAAATTAACTGAAAAAGAAGATAAATTAAATGAAGCAAGTGGTGCTTTAGATGAAACTAGTAAGGAATTAGAAAAAACAAATCAAGAATTAAATCAAACTAGTCAAAAGCTAGACGAAGCTAAAACTAAAGAGATTTTATCTTCAGATGATGGTACTATATATCAATATGCTATGAAATTAAAAAATAGTGGAAATTATGAATCATCTATAAAGTATCTTAAACAAATAGTTAAGAATGGAAATACAAAGCAATATATTTCTGAATCTATTTATCAAATAGCTTTATTAAGTGAAAAATCAAATAATAAAGAACAAGCAAAAATATATTATAAAAAATATATAAATACTTATACGCCTGAAGATAAATACTATGATGATGCATTTTATCAATTAGGTATGCTATATTATAGCAATGGAGAGTTAAAAAGCGCTAAAGATACATTCTATGGTCTTAGAAGTGAAGTTCCAAATAGCATGTACAATAATAGCAAAGTAAAAGAAATATTAAATGAAAAATAAGAACAAAGGTACTGTATTAACAGTGCCTTTTTGAATTTAAAGAAACTATACTTCCTGTGTATGCTTAATTTATATAAAAATAATAGTTATAGTTTACTTGTTTAATTAATAAAATGTAATAATTAGACGGTTTAGATTTATTATTTTTAGGAGGATAAGTATGCTAGAGAAAAAGCTATTTCTTCCAATACTTAGAGATGGTAAGTATGGATTTATTGGTAAAAATAAGGCAATAGTAGTTAAACCAAAATTTAAATATGTTTCAGAAAGATTTAGAGACGGATACTGTGTAGTTACATATATAAAAAAAATAGGTAAAAATATAAGATGGGTTTTTGGTTATATTAATGAAAATGGAGATACTCAAATATTCTTACATTTAGATAGTGCGTCTGAATTTAATGAAGGGTTAGCAAAGATAAAAATAGACGGAAGTTATGGATATATAGATACTAAACTAGAACAAGTTATAAGCCCACAATTTGATTGTGCATCTAATTTTAGTGAAGGATTAGCTGGAATAAAAATTAATAAAAAATGGGGATTTATTAATAGAGAAGGAGAAATTATAATACAACCAACTTATATTTATGCTAATCAGTTTTTGGAAAATAAATCTTTGATAGAAATAAAAAATAAATATGGGTACATAGATAAAAGTGGGGAAATTATTATTTCACCTAAATACGATGTAGCTTCAGATTTTTCAGAAGGATTAGCAGCAGTTAGAGTTGGAGATAAGTGGGGTTTTATTGATGAGCGAGGTGAATTAAAAATAGACATGTCTTTTTATAGAGCAAAACCATTTTATGAAGGATTAGCAGCAGTTTGTATTGGTGATAAATGGGGATATATTGATAAATTAGGAAATGTTGTTATTGATCCAATATTTGACTATGCATGTAATTTTAGAGATGGTTTAGCTAGATTTAACATAGGAACTAATACATTTACTAGGGGAATTAGCATTCCTAAAGGTGGTATGTGGGGATTTCTAAATAAGTCAGGAGATGTAGAAATTATTCCTGTATTTGATTCTATTTCTGACTTTGAAGAAGGGTATGCACAGGTAATACAAGGTGAAAATAACAATTACATAGATAAGTATGGAAAATTAATTTTATAATTATTTTATAACTAATACATATTAAAATAGTTATATAAAAAATAATTGAAAATAATTTGTCGAAGTAGTAATATATATATGGAATAGGGGAGAGAAATTATCTCTCTTTATTTTTTTTGTATGGTCTATCTATTAATTTATATAGATATGCTAATTTTATAAAATTAAATAAACACTTCTAAGGAGGCAAAATGAAAATATTAAATCAGCTAGCTCTTATGCTGGGTATATGGGCTGTAGGTGAATACATTAGTTCATTTATACAAAGTATTGTAGTTATTCCAGGGAGTATAATAGGAATGATACTACTCTTTATACTTCTACAATCTAAAATAATTCGCTTAGATGCAATAAAAGAAATAAGTGATTTTTTTCTACAGAACATGGCTATATTTTTTATACCAGCAGGAGTATCTTTAATAACATCCTTAAATATTATAATGGATAATATAGTTGTACTTATAGTAAGCGTAATTTTAAGCACTGCTATAGTAATGTACATTACTGGAGTCGTGGTTCAAAAAATGATAAATAGAAAGGAAAGGGTGAATTGATTATGTATAATGTTTTAGGTACTCCTATATTTGGAATTGTTATAACTATAGTATTTTTTAATATTGGTTTGTACTTACAGAAAAAAACTAAAAATGATATATTTAATCCTTTACTAGTGGCTATTGTTGGAATAATAATATTTTTAAAAGTCACACAAATACCATATGAGGATTATAAAATAGGAGCAGATGCCATAAATTTTTTAATGGGACCAGTTACAATAATATTAGCAGTTCCTCTTTATAAACAATTTGATTTACTTAAAAAACATATGATGGAAATATTTGTAGGAATAAGTTGTGGAGTAGTAGCTTCATTTATATCTATTAAAATAATAGGAAGTTTTACTAACTCTAGTATTGAAATAGTAAACTCTCTGATACCAAAATCAATAACATCTCCTATGGGAATATCTTTGGCAAACACAATTAGTGGCATAGAGTCTGTCACTGTAGTAGCTATAATTTTAACTGGAATACTAGGTGCTATGATTTCGCCGCTAATATTTAAAATAGGTAAAATTAAACATCCAATAGCAAAAGGAATTGCGTTAGGAACATCAGCTCATGCTTTAGGTACTTCTAAAGCATTAGAAATGGGAGAAGTGGAAGGTGCTATGAGTGGGTTAGCTATAGGAATATCTGGACTAATAACTGTAATTATAATTCCTATTATAATTACAGTTATTTAAAAAATATACTAGACATATTCTTAAAAGGTAATATAATAGATGATGTATTATATAAAAATTATACTTAATAAAAATAAGTATAGAAAAGTTTGAAGGGAGAAAAAAATGAGTAAAGTTAACAACGCCCTAGAAAACAATATCTTTCTAAGATATAGCGTTATATTAACAGGAATGTTAATTGCATGTCTAGGTATAAATGGTTTTTTAAGACCTGCACATTTATTAAGTGGAGGAGTAACGGGTGTATCCGCGACCATAAATTATTTAACTCAAGTAAATATAGGTTTACTAACTTTTTTAATAAATATACCTGTATTTATTCTAGGATTTATATATCTTGAAAAGGAATTTTGTATATCAAGTTTAATAAACATGGTAATATTTTCTATATTACTAGGAGTAACTCAAGAAATTGGTCAATTTGTTCCAATAAATGATCTTTTACTTCAAAGTGTATATGGAGGTTTATTATCAGGTATAGGAACAGGTCTAGTATTTAGAACTAAATCATCTCAAGGTGGAACAGATATAATAGCAGCTATATTAAAGTTCAAAAAAAATATACCAATGAAAGACACTACTTTATCTATAAATATTTTAATAGTTTCACTAGGTGGAGCAATATTTGGTATGGATTTAGCACTATATACTCTTATAGGTATGTTTTTAAGTGCATCAGCAATGACATTTGTAAAAGATGCTATGAATTATCAAAAATCTGTGATGGTTATATCTAGAGAAAGTGACTCAATTGCTAAAGAGATAATGACACAATTGCATAGAGGTGTTACATTCTTAGATGCTGAAGGAGCTTATACTCATGAAAGAAAGAAAATTATATATTGTATAGTTTCATCAAATGAAATACCGAAAATAAAAGAAATATCATTAAAATATGATAAAAAATCTTTTATATCTGTTAATGATGTAACAGAAGTAAAAGGAAGAGGATTTAAAGAAAAATATTTATAGAATAATATCAAGTTGATGTATAAAATCTATAAATTCGCCATAAAATAAATAATAGGGGGGAATAATTTTATACCCTCTTTAAGCTCTAGAGTAAAACTATAATGTATCGGACTTTCCTAAATTACATAATTATTTAGGAATAAGGGCAGACCATCAATTAAATTTACAAGAACGTATGCTTGAACTATTTAAGTGAATCGGATAATGTTGTATGACAAAAATGGAGTATTTCAACTAAGATGAGGTACTCTATTTTTTACGCTTAAGTAAATTATATTACCTCGAAAATTGTGGGTAAATTGCTATATTTAAGCAACGTAAACATACTTAGTGAAAGTAAAAAAGATTTTTAACAACGGGCAGAGCCGTTGGCGATATGAGCGAAGCGAATTTTCACGTAAATATATTTATATTTATCTATAGAAAAACATGTATAATCTAATATATAATAAATTTAAATAATAATCTAATCATTTTCAATAGGAGAAGTTAAATATGAATTTACCAAAGGAATACGTTGATATATATAAAGAATATTTAAGAGCTATAAGTGATGTAGAAAAAGAAATAAGATCAATTAATAGAATGCAAAAAGCTACATTAAAGAAAAATAAAGTAGCATCAGAAGAAGAAATTAAATTGTTAGAAGAGGGTGTTGAAATAAAAGAAGAATCTTCTCAAGAAAGAAAAACTAGCAATAAAATATATAAATTTTCTAATGGAGACTTGTATATAGGGAAAATTATAAATGGTAGAATGAATGAAAGAGGAATATATACATTTTCGGAAGGTATAGAGTATATAGGGGAATTTAAAGAAGATATGAAATGGGGACATGGAGCTATAACATTAAAAAATGGAAGTGTGTATATAGGAAAGTTTGAAGAAGACATTATAAGTGGTGTAGGGAAAATGACTTATAACAACAGTGATGAATATATAGGAAATTGGAAAAGTGGGAAGAAGCATGGAATGGGAATATACACATGGAGTGAAGGCACTATATATATAGGAGAGTTTAACAATAATAAAAAGGAAGGCAAGGGTGTCTGCTATGACTCAAGCGGATGTATGATATACGATGGTGAATGGAAAAATGACTTAGTGCATGGAAATGGAATTTATATATGGGAAAAAGGTAAAAAGTATGTAGGAGAATTTCTAAAAGGGAAAAAACATGGACAAGGAACTTTCTATATGAATGATGAATTGTTATATGAAGGAACATGGAAATTTGATAAACCATCTATATTTAATAAAAGTTTAGATGAAATATTCTCATTAAATCTTTAGCTTTATCTATTTATATGGATGAAGCTTTTTTACACTATATTATCGAGACAAATATGGACAATTGATATATACAAGCAGTGTAAACATTAATATATTACTAATATACAATATCACAAATAGTAAAAATATTGGAGTGTGATAAATTGAAAAAAATAATAGTGGTACTATTATGCGGTGTATTAATATGGTTTTACAATCCCAAAATTAAATTAATTCTATCAAATGAAGAACTACAAAAAGAAGTTAAAGCCTCAAGTGAAAATCAAGACTCAAAAACGAATAACACATCTATAAATAATTTCAAAAGTATAAAATTAGGAATCAGCAAAGAAGAATTATTAAGTCAAATTGGAAAACCTTCTAGAATTGATGAAAGCGAATATGGCTTTAAATGGTATGTTTACAATCAATACAAATCAAACTTTGCTATGGTAGGGATTGAAGATGACGTTGTAGTAGCGCTTTATAGTAATTCTATAAATTCTTGCGAAATGGAAAATATATTATTAAATCATAACAGAGAGGAGATAAGAATCGATTATGAGCCACTAGAGTTTAAGAAAAAAGGCAATACAAGGTATATAATAAATTCTGATGGCCAATATGATGTAATAAAAGTTAATAAAAAATATATAACAATATTTTATGATATTTATAACGATAATAAAGTATGCTCTTATCAAATAATCAACGAAAATATAGAAGCTAATTTAGATGGAATCTATTCAAAAGAAAGTGAAGATTTAAAAAGAAGCTTTGAATTAGAAGTTATAGACCTTACTAATAGTGTTAGAGAGAAAAAGGGTTTGAAAAGATTACAATATAGTGACAAAGCTACTATAAGTGCACAAAAACATAGTATAGATATGGAACAGAAAAATTATTTTGACCATAAAGATAAAAATAATAAAACTCCTTTCGATAGAATGAAAGATGAAAATATAGTTTATAGAGGTGCAGGAGAAAATATTGCAGCCGGTCAAACTAGTGCTATATATGCTCATGAAGCGTGGATGAATTCAAAAGGACATAGAAAAAATATTTTAGGAGATTATATGTATATAGGAGTAGGAGTTGAATTTGGAGGTCATTACAATATATACTACACTCAAAACTTTTATATATAACCATATTTAGACAGTGAAAGGAAGTCATAAGGATGAAATTCAATAAAAATGTAGGTTGGATATTTACTATAATGATTCTAATAATTATTGTAACATTATCAAAAGGAGTATTTGCATTAGAAGATGAAGAAGTTTTCATAAAAAATGGATCGAGAGATAAAAAGGTTATAGCTCTTACCTTTGATGATGGACCTCATCCAAAGGAAACTAATGAAGTATTAGATGTACTTAAAAAATACGACGTAAAAGCTACATTTTTTATAGCTGGAAAACATGCAAATTGGTATCCAGAGCCTTTAATTAGAACAAGTAAAGAGGGCCATGAAATAGGAAATCATACATTTAATCATCCTGATATAAGTAATTTAAGTAGCAGTCAAATTGAATCAGAAATACTAAAATGTGAAGAAATATTACTAAAACTTACTGGCAAAAAAACAACTTTATTTAGACCACCTTATGGTAGTTATAGAAAAGAAGAATTAGTTAATATAGCACAAAAATATAACTATAAAATAGTATTGTGGACTACAATAGACACTAGAGATTGGCAAAATCCGCAGGCTCATAAAATAGCTAATACAATTATAGATAAAGCGAAAAATGGAGATATTGTATTACTCCATGATTATGCTACTAATAATACAGTTCAAGCGTTAGATATTTTAATTCCTGCTATGATTGAAAAAGGATTTCAGTTTGTAACTGTTTCAGAATTAATAAATTAATAGGAATAAAAAGCTTTTATATGGAATTATCTTTATAAAAGCTTTTTATATTAAAAAAAATTATGCTATATTTATCTTAAAAGGGAGGGGGAAAATATTTACACTTAATTTTCAAAAAAACACAAAAAAATGGAAAAAATGAAAAACATTTTTTGAAAAAATTAATATATTATATAATAAGACTATCTTGAAAAGGATTGATTAAATGTATAATAAAATATATGAAAAAAAAGAATTTATGATATTCCAAGTAAAAGAAGGTTATGTAGTGTATAACACCAAAAAAAGTTTTCAAGAAGGTCATACACATCTGAAGCATTTCGAAGCAGCGAAAACAGCTATAGATTTAGTGTTAAATAAAAAAATTCCCAAAAGCACCCATGGATATTATCTAACAAGCTTAATAAGATTAAGTGAAGATGATGTATATATAAGTAAAATAAATGAGCTGTTAGAATCTAGAGAGCACAAAGGTAAAAAAGGAAAGTATTATAATTCTGGATATAAAGTAGCAAAAAGGAGCTTATAGCTCCTTTCTTTACGCTTAAGGATATTATATTATCTCAAAAACTGTGTATAAGTTGCTATATTTGAGCAACGTCACATACTTAGTGAAAGTAAAAAAGATTTTTAGCAACGCGCAGAGCCGTTGGCGATATGAAGTGTTTCGCCGACAGGTCGCTCAAGCGAAGTGAATTTTTTAGTATTTATTCATAAAACCCTCTAAATAATAAAATATATTTTTATATACTTTTTGTACAAAAAAATAAATGTACTATAAAATACTATTTCAAAAATAATATAAAATGACTAGGTTGACATATATTTCTACAAAAACATATAATTAAGATGGATACTAAAAATAAAGCTAAATTTTATAAAACATTCTAAGGAGGGGGAATAGTAATGATTCTTATGATAGACAACTATGATTCATTTGTTTATAATTTAGTGCAATATATAGGTGAACTAGGAGAAGAAATAGTTGTAAAAAGAAATGATGAAATAACAATAAAAGATATTGAAGATTTAAATCCAGAGATGATAGTATTATCACCAGGGCCATGTTCACCTAAAGAGGCTGGTATATGCATAGACGTGGTAGAGCACTTTAAAAATAAAAAGTCTATTCTTGGTATATGTCTAGGACACCAAACTATAGGACACGTATTTGGCGGGAGTGTAATAAAAGCGATAAGACCAGTACATGGAAAAGTACATAGTATAAAACATGATAATAAAGGTGTATTTAAAGATTTAAATAACCCTTTAAATGTAACTAGGTATCATTCTTTAGTGGTTGATACACAAAATCTACCAGAGGAATTAGAAATAACAGCCTTAACTAATGAGAATGAAATAATGGGAATAAGACATAAAAAATATCATATTGAAGGGGTTCAATTTCATCCAGAAGCAATATTATCAGAACAAGGGCATGAGATACTTAGAAACTTTATAAATGAAGCTAGACAAGGGGGACAAAATTAATGATAAAAGAAATAAGTACTAAGCTAAATTCGTTTGAAATTTTTACAATATTTAAAGATGAAAATAATAGCTTTATATTAGATAGTGCTATGAATCCTGAAAAATTAGGAAGATATTCTTTTATAGGAAGTAATCCTTTCAAAGTATTAAAATATAAAAATACAAAAGAAAACCCTCTAGATGATTTAAAAGAAGAATTAAATAAGTATAAAGTAGAAAATAATACTCACTTACCATTTGTAGGTGGAGCTGTAGGGTATTTATCATATGATTTAGGCAACTACATAGAAGAATTACCTAGGTGTGCTAAAGATGATACAAATGTATATGATTTATACTTTGGTTTATATAACCATGCAATAGTAATAGATCATTTAGAAGAAAAAACATATATAACTACACCAAACTTAAATATTGAAGAAGAAGAAAAAGTAATTGCTCAAATAGAAGAAAAAATAAAGCAAGCAGAAAAGAATGGTATCGATTCTGTTTGCTATGAAGAAAAAGATGTTGAACCTATGAAATTAAGCTCTAACTTTACTAAAAAAAGCTTTGAGGATGCTGTAAGAAAGGTTCAAGATTATATCAGACAAGGAGATATCTATCAAGCGAATTTAACTCAAAGATTTAGTGGTAAGACTAATTTATCAACTTATGAATTGTATAGAGACTTAAGAAGATTTAGCCCAGCTCCATTTGGTGCATTGCTAAACTTTGAGCATAGTGAAATATTATCAAATTCACCTGAAAGATTTATAAAATGTATAGATAAAAGAGTAGAAACAAGACCAATAAAAGGAACTAGACCTAGAGGTAAAAATAAAGAAGAAGATTTAAAACTTCAAGAAGAATTAAGAAATAGTGAAAAAGATAGAGCAGAGCTACTTATGATAGTAGACTTAGAAAGAAATGATATTGGTAGAGTATCCCAAATCGGAACTGTAAAGGTACCTGAACTATTTGTAATAGAGCCATATGCAAATGTAAACCACCTAGTAGCTGCGGTAGAAGGTAAACTTCAAGAAGATAAGGATTGTGTAGATGTAATTAAGGCTACATTCCCAGGTGGATCTATAACAGGTGCTCCTAAGATAAGATCTATGGAAATAATAGATGAACTAGAGCCAACACAAAGAAACGTATATACTGGTTCTATAGGTTATATAGGGTTTAATGGTGATATGGATTTAAATATAGCGATAAGAACTATAGTAAAACAAAATGAAAATATATACTTCCAAGTTGGTGGAGGTATGACATGGGACTCTAAGCCAGAAGATGAATACCAAGAAACCTTAGATAAAGCAAAGTCTATTATGAGGACTCTAAGGGGTTACTATGAGGAATAATATATCTTTCAATAGTACTCTTAGCAAATTTGGAATAGGATTATTTGAAACTATAAAAGTAAAAGATTGTCCTGTTAACTTAGAATTTCATATGGATAGATTATTTAACTCTATAAAATCATTAGAGTTGGAGATAAATTTAGAAAAGTCAATTTTAGAGCAGGAGATTTTAGAATACATAAAAATCAATGAATGCTACAATAAAGCCTTAAGAGTAACCGTATTTGATGAAGGGTATAATATATCTAGTAGATATATTCCATATAATGACAAAGACTATGTAGAAGGCTTTAAAATAGATATTTCACCTATTAGAAGAGGTGAAAGTATACTTTATAGACACAAGACAACAAATTACTTTGAAAATATATACACAAAAAATTACGCAAATTCTAAGGGATTTAATGATGGGCTATTTTTAAATACAGAGGGTATAGTATTAGAATGTTCTATGAGTAATATATTTTTTATAAAAGAGAATATAGTATTTACCCCAAGTAGTAAATTACCTATATTAAATGGTACGAAAAAAAAGAGGATTTTGGAGGTTTGTGAAGAATTAAACATAATATTGATAGAAGATGAAATTAATATAAATGAAATTGAAAGGTTTGATTTTGCTTTTGTAAGCAATAGTCTAATGGAAGTTATGAAGGTTGTAAAAATAGGTGAAATAGATTATGATAATAAAAATCAAATTTTTGAGAAAATAGTAGAGGCTTTAAATAAGTAAAACTATTTAGTGGAGAAACTTATGACAAATAGTATTTTTGAAATCTACACAAAAGAGATAAATAATATTATAAAAGATAATAAGGTTACTGAAGTGTTTTTAGTAGGTTCTTCGAAAAATAAAGAATTAACTCATAATAAATTAGATATAAATGATATTGATATATTTGTATTTAGAGCTTATGGTGAAAAGCAAGAGAGAATTATAAAAACTGTCAATAAAATAGATTTTGACATAAATTATTTCTCGACTAATGGTGTAGATAGCTTTATAAAAAATAAAGAATATTTCTTTTTAAAAGAAATGAAAGATCCTAAAATTATATATGACAAAAATAATAAAGCACAAAATATAATAGACTTATGTAAAAAAAAATATATTGAAGGACCAAAGAAACTTTCAAGCGAAGAAAAAGAGGGCCTTAAACTAGAAATTTTCTCTAAAATAGAAAGCTTACAATATAAGGTAAAATATAGTCAGTTTGAATTTACATTTTTAACGAATATATGCTTAAAAGACATTATAATAGTATATTTTAGAGTAAATAATAAATGGATTCCAAAAGATAAAAAACTTTTGAAAACATTAGAAAATGAAGATAAATATCTGTTTGAACTAATAAAAAGAATTGATGGATATTATCAACATGAAGAATTACTAAATGTGTACAAGTATATTTTTAAAATAAAACACTAATCAAGGGGGTTAGGAAAATGAGTAATAAAATGAGTAATGTAGATAAAGAAAAAATAAAAAGAGCAGTCAGAGACATATTAGAGGCTATTGGAGAAAATCCTGACAGAGAAGGATTATTAGATACTCCAGATAGAGTAGCAAGAATGTATGAAGAAATATTTTCAGGGCTTCATGAAGATCCAAAAAAGCATTTAAAGGTAATTTTTCAAGATGAAAGCCATGAAGAGCTAGTTTTAGTTAGAGATATACCTTTCTACTCTTGTTGTGAACACCATATAGTTCCTTTCTTTGGAAAAGCGCATATAGCATATATACCTAAAGATGGAAAATTAACTGGTTTATCAAAACTAGCTAGAGTTGTAGAAACATTTGCCAAAAGACCACAGTTACAAGAAAGAATAACTAAAGGTGTTGCAGATATAATAATGGAAGAATTACAACCATATGGAGTTATAGTTGTAGTAGAAGCTGAACATATGTGTATGACTATGAGAGGCGTTAAAAAGGCAGGTTCAAAAACTACAACATCAGCAGTTAGAGGTATATTTGAAAGAGATATAGCAGCAAGAGCTGAGGCAATGAGTTTAATTACTATGAAATAATAATCTAGGAGAATAGCAATATGTTTGATTATGGGAAAAAAACTTATATAATGGGGATATTAAATCTTACTCCAGATAGTTTTTCCGATGGAGGAGATTTTAGTAATATAGATATAGCTGTAAATCATGCAAAAGAAATGATAAAAGAAGGTGCAGATATAATTGACTTAGGTGGAGAATCAACAAGACCAGGTCATAAATATGTAGATGCAAATGAAGAATTAAAGAGAATTATTCCTGTGATAAAAAAATTAAAAGAAGAAATTAATGTACCTATATCAGTTGATACTTATAAAGCTGATGTTGCAAAGGCAGCATTAGATTTAGGTGTTGAAATGATAAATGATGTATGGGGACTTAGAAAAGATGAAAATATGGCTAAAGTAATAGCTAAATATGATGCTCATGTATGTATAATGCATAATCAAGATGGAACTGATTATGATAAAGATATAATGGAATCTATGAAAGAATTTTTACAAGAAAGTATAGACATAGGAATAAAGTGTGGCATAGACAAAAATAAAATAGTAGTTGACCCAGGAATTGGATTTGGAAAAACTTTTGAACAGAATATAGAAGTTTTAAATAGACTTCATGAACTAAAAGAGCTAGGATATCCAATACTTCTTGGCACGTCAAGAAAATCAGTAATAGGTCATGTACTAGACGTAGAACCTAAGGAAAGAGTAGAAGGAACAATAGCTACAACAGTTCTAGGAATTAGAGATGGAATAGATATAGTAAGAGTACATGACGTAAAAGAAAATATAAGAGCAGCTAAAATGACGGATGCAATATATAGAAGATAGAGGTATACGTATGGATAAAATATTAATGCAAAATCTTGGATTTTATGCTTATCATGGACTTTTAAAAGAAGAAAGTGTATTAGGTCAAAAATTCTTTTTAGATATAGAATTAGATGTAAACACAAAGGAAGCAGGATTAAGTGATGATATGACTAAATCTGTTAGCTATGCAGATGTTTATGAAGTTGTAAAAGATATTGTGATAAATGGAAGATTTAATTTATTAGAAGCTCTAGCTGAAAATATTGCAATAGAAGTATTTGCAATATTTGATTTAGTAAAGGGTATAATGATAAGAATAAAAAAACCGGAAGCTCCAGTTAATGGAATCTATGACTATTTTGGAGTTGAGATAAGGAGAAGTAGAGATGAATAAAGCTTACTTAGGCCTTGGTACTAATATGGGAGATAGAGTAGAATATCTAAGCGCTGCTTGTAGTATATTATCAGAAAGTACAGATGTAAATATAACTAAAAAATCTAAAATATATGAAACAAAAGCTTGGGGATATACTGATCAACCTGACTTTTTAAATATGTGTTTAGAAGTAGAAACAGAGTTAAATGAATATGGTCTACTAGAAATATGTGAAAAAGTAGAACAAAGATTAAATAGAGAAAGAATCATAAGATGGGGCCCTAGAACTATAGATGTTGATATATTATTTTTTAATGATATAATATTAGACGATGAAAAACTATCAATCCCTCATCCTAGAATAAGTGAAAGAGCATTTGTACTAATACCTCTTATAGACTTAAATACAAATCTTGTTATTAAGGGTAAAACTATAGATGTATATTTAAATTCACTAACATTAGAAGAAAGAGGACAAGTAAAGGAGTATATAGGTGATGAAAAATAACCTATTTAATAAAAACTTAAAGTTTGAGATACTAGCTAATAATGATGAAAAAATAATAGTAAAACAAGATAAAATTATTATGGCAGGACCTTGTGCTATAGAAAGTTATGAACAATTACTACAAACTGCAAAGTTTGTAAAAAGTAAAGGTGCAAACATGTTAAGAGGTGGAGCATATAAACCTAGAACATCTCCAAACACATTTCAAGGACTAAAAGAAGAAGGTCTTGAAATTTTAAAAGCTGTAAAAAAAGAAACAGGACTTTCTGTTATAACAGAGCTAATGGATGCAAGAGAATTAGATAAGCTATATGAAGTAGCAGATGTAATTCAAATAGGTTCTAGAAATATGCAAAACTTTACTTTATTAACAGAGGTAGGGAAACAAGATAAACCTGTAATGTTAAAAAGAGGTTTATGTGCAAGTATAAGTGAATGGATAGGTGCGGCAGAGTATATAGCGGTAGAAGGAAATGATAAAATTATAATGTGTGAAAGAGGTATAAGAACTTACAATGATTATACTAGAAATACATTAGATTTAGCAGCGGTACCAATTATACAAAAGGAAACAGGACTTCCTGTTGTAGTAGATCCATCTCATGCTACAGGTGTAAGATATTTAGTGAAACCAATGTCTATAGCTTCGCTTGCAGTAGGAGCGGATGGAATAATGGTAGAGGTTCATCCAGATCCAGTAAATGCACTGTCTGACGGAATGCAATCACTACACTTTGATGAATTTGAAGATTTAATGAATTCTATAAAATGATTAAAAAAGAGGCAAAATGCCTCTTTTTTATGTTTTTTTATGCTTGAAAATAAAAAAAATGTTGATAAATTATGGAATATAGCTATAATTATCAGTATATAGCATTATATTCATATATATAATAAAATTCGCATTAAACCTTTAAGTAATCATCTCTGAAGAGTCTTCATAATTTATAGAAGGCTTTTTATATTTGTAAAAAATAAAAAGAAATTAAAGATTAAAAATTAAAAATTAAGAGTAATTATAATAAAAAAGGAAAGATTAAATTAATAAGAGAAATGAGTTTAAACTGAAATTATAAAGATATAATTAATTAAAATTAATACAAAAACAAAAAAGGTATTAAATATTAAAAAATATGTAAATACTCAAATGTATAATATAAATAAAAAACAAAAAGAAAAAAAATGAATTTTAAGAAGGATATTAAGAAAAAAAGTCGAATTATGTATAATGAATGTTTGACAAATTTATAATATAATGTAAAATAAATATGTTAATACAAAAATTACACCAGAAGGTGATAATATGAATGATATAAAAGATATAATTGAAGAAGTAAAAATTAGATGTGATATAGTTAGTACAATATCTCAGTACATAGGTGTAAAACCATCAGGAGGTAACTACAAGGCATTATGCCCTTTTCACGGAGAAAAAACGCCATCTTTTTACATAAACACATCAAAACAAATTTATAAATGTTTTGGATGTGGAGAAGGTGGAGATGTTATAAATTTTGTAATGAAAATGGAAAACTTAGACTTTATAGATGCAGTTAAGTTATTAGCCAGTAAATGTGGGGTAGAAATAAATACTAACGTAGATGAAAAAACTAAGGAAAAGATAGAAAAATCAAAAAAATATCAAGACATACATGTAGAAGCTGCTAGATTTTATTTTTCAAATCTAGTAAAAGAAAGAAATCCAGGCTATGAATATCTAAGAAAAAGAGGACTAGATGATAAAATAATAAAGAAATTTGGATTAGGATATTCTTTAAATTCCTGGAATGCACTTGTAGATTATTTATTATCTAGGGGATACATAAAGAAAGACTTAATAGAGTGTGGATTATTTGGTTATAAAAAAGAGACTGATAAAATTTATGATAAATTTAGAAATAGGGTAATATTCCCTATATTTGATTATAGAGGAAATGTTATAGGATTTGGAGGAAGGGTACTAGATGATTCATTACCAAAATATTTAAACTCTCCAGATACTTTAATATTTAATAAAAGACAAAACCTATATGGATTAAATTTTGCAAGAAAAGAAATAAAAGATAGAACTATAGTGCTAGTTGAAGGTTACATGGATTTAATATCACTTTATCAGTATGGAATAAAAAATGTCGTAGCAACCTTAGGAACAGCCTTGACAGATCAACAGGGGAACTTAATTAAAAGATATGCAGATACGGCGATTATATCATATGATTCAGATGAAGCGGGAATTAAAGCAACTTTAAGAGCTATAGAGATACTAGCAAAATTAGACATAAATGTAAAAGTTTTAAACTTAAATAAATCTAAAGATCCAGATGAATTTATCAGAAAATACGGTTTATCAGAATATAAAAAAGCAATTGACAGTTCTTCACATTATATAAAGTATAAAATTGATATAATTAAGGAGAACTTCAATATAAATAATGATGAAGAAAAAATGAAATTTGCAAAAGAAGCAATTAAAGTTATTAAAGAAATAAAAAGTCCCGTAGAAATTGATTATTATACTAAATATTTAAGTAACCAAATTGATATAAGCGTAGAATCCATAAAAAGAGAAATATATGGAAAAAATTATAATAAATACTTGAATAAAAAAGAAAATAATAATTATTTTAATAAAAAAGAAGGAAAGTCAATAGAAAAACCAAAAACCATTATTAATGGAGAAAAAATTGTAGAAGAAAATCTTATAAAAATAATCCTAGAAGATAAAAAATTGAGAGATATAATACTATTAAAAATAGATGAATCAGATTTTTTATCAAATGATAGCAAATTAATTTTAAATTACATAATCAAAAATAAAGAATTGGACAAAATAACTATTGACAAAATGAAAAGTTTAAATATATCCGAAGAATATATAAAAGATTTGGAAAGTATATCTTTAGATAGCATGAACTTAGGTGATGTCAAAAATATAGATGAAATAATAAAAAATGTTAAGAAAAATACTCTTAATGAAAAAATCAATAGATTGTTAGAACAACAAAAAGAAATTGAAGCCAACAAAAATACTAAGGACGCGAAAGAGGTAGATGGTAAGATTATGGAAATAGCTTTAAAAATAGTTGAACTAAGAAGACAATTACAAAGATTATAAGGAAAGGAGGTCTGAATGTGCAAAATAAAAAAGAATTAAAAAGGATAACGGCAAAAAGCCTAATAGAAAAAGGTAAAAAACAAGGATCTCTTACTCTTGCTGAAATAATGGAAGCTTTTTCAGAAACTGAATTAGATAAAGATCAAGTAGAAAATCTTTATGAAACATTAGGTAACTTGGGTATAGAAGTAGTAGAAAATAAAACAGAAAAAGCAGAAATAGATTTTTCTATTGATGATGAGTTAGATATAGATAACTTAGATGAGGGTGTAGACGAAGAAACAACAAAAGAGGAAATGCCTTTAGAATTAGAAGCAATAGATTTATCATTACCAAAAGGTATAAGCATAGATGACCCCGTAAGGATGTATTTAAAGGAAATAGGAAAAATTCCATTACTTAAGCCACATGAAGAAGTGGAGTTAGCTAGAAGAATGCTTGAAGGCGATGAAATGGCTAAACAAAGATTAGTGGAAGCTAACTTAAGATTAGTTGTAAGTATTGCTAAGAGATATGTAGGAAGAGGTATGCTTTTCTTAGATTTAATACAAGAAGGGAACCTAGGGCTAATAAAAGCAGTTGAAAAGTTTGATTATGTAAAAGGTTTTAAGTTTAGTACTTATGCTACATGGTGGATAAGACAAGCTATAACTCGTGCTATAGCAGATCAAGCTAGAACGATAAGAATACCAGTTCATATGGTTGAAACTATAAATAAGTTAATCAGAGTATCAAGACAATTACTTCAAGAACTAGGAAGAGATCCTAAGCCTGAAGAAATAGCTAAAGAAATGGAAATGACTGAAGAAAAAGTTAGAGAAATAATGAAAATAGCTCAAGATCCAGTATCTCTTGAAACTCCAATAGGTGAAGAAGAAGATAGTCATTTAGGAGATTTTATACCTGATGAAGATGCACCAGCACCAGCAGAAGCTGCAGCATACTCATTACTTAAAGAACAAATAGAAGAGGTATTAGGATCATTAAATGAAAGAGAACAAAAAGTATTAAAATTAAGATTTGGTCTTGAAGATGGTAGAGCTAGAACTCTTGAAGAAGTAGGAAAAGAATTTGATGTAACTAGAGAAAGAATAAGACAAATAGAAGCTAAGGCTTTAAGAAAATTAAGACATCCAAGTAGATCTAAGAAACTTAGAGATTACTTAGACTAAAATATAAAAAATTCGCCTTATTTAAGGCGAATTTTTATATATATAGTGCTTTTATTAGCGTTACTTATAAATTTGAAAGATTAATTACTCATAATGACAATTATATATATTTAGAAAGGATGAGCAAAAATTGAAATTAACAAATAGATTACTAAAAATAGCATCATTAGTAAGTGAAGGTAAAAAAGTAGCAGATATAGGTACAGATCATGGATACATACCAGTGTATTTATTGAATAAAGGAAAGGTTTCCTTTGCTATATTGGCAGATGTAAATAAAGGACCATTAGAAAATGCAAAGAAAGAAGTGAGGCATAATAAACTTTTAGACAAAGTTGATTTAAGATTAGGATCAGGTATAGAAGTACTTGAAAAAGGTGAAGTTGATGAAGTTATTATAGCGGGTATGGGAGGAATACTAATAAGTGAATTATTAGAAGCCAAAACTGAAGTGGCTCACTCTGTAGATAAACTAATTCTTCAGCCTATGCAAGCTCAAAAAGAACTTAGAAAGTACTTATTAAACAATGGGTATGAAATACTTAATGAAGTATTAGTTAAAGAAGACTTTAGAATATATGAAATAATAGAGACTAAATACACTGGAGAAAATACAGTTGTAGAAGATGAAATTTATTTTGAGGTAGGATCAAGGTTAATTGAAAATAAGGATTCTTTATTAGGAGAATTTATAGATAAAAAAATATTTATGTATAATTCTATTATTAAAAAACTTGAAGGTAAAAATGGTGAAGCTATAGAAGAAAAAAGGAAAGAAAATAAAAGACTAATAAATAAGCTTGAAAAATTAAAATAGTAATAGAATGATAAAGGGGATGAAAAAATGAAACTAAAAAGTCTTATAAAGAAAATAGAAAGCAAGTACCCATTAGATTTAGCTTATGATTGGGATAATGTGGGCTTATTAGTTGGAGACTTTGACATGGATGTAAAAAAAGTATTAGTTGCCTTAGAAGCTAATGACAAAGTAATAGATGAGGCTATAGAAAATAATATAAATTTAATAATAACTCATCATCCATTCATATTTAAAAAGATGAATAAGATAAATACAGGAGATTTTAAAGGGAAATTAATACATAAATTAATTAAAAATGATATGGCTCTTTACTCGATGCATACTAATTTTGATATAGCTTTTGATGGTTTAAATGATTATTTTATGGAA
>NZ_JBOFOR010000026.1:0-12951 GCF_051659545.1 Romboutsia sp.
CAGGTAATTCAAATAAAGTTCAAACACCAGTAAAACAAGCAACTATAGATAATCCAGACGGCGGTCTTGTAAAATCAGCAAATCCATCAGCTGTAAAAGTTGGAGATGTTGTAACTTATACAATAAAACTTACAAATACCGGAAATACGACAGCTAACAATGTATTCTTAAGTGATACTATCCCAACAGGAACAACATTTGTAACGGTACCAAATTCAGTAACAGTAAATGGTGTAATTATACCGGGAGCAGATCCAAATCCTCCAAGTTCAATACCAGTTGGAAGTATAGGACCAGGAGCTACTTCTACAGTAACATTCAATGTTGTTGTTAATACAATTCCAGCAAGTGGAACTATACCAAATGATGGTACAGTAAACTTTGATTATATAGTAGACCCACGTGCATTACCTGTACCAGGATCAGGAAATACTAACACAGCAGTAATCGGTGTAAATCAAGCTACAATAGATTATACAAATGGTGGCGGAATGATAAAATCATTTACTCCAGCAGCTGTTAAATTAGGAGACGTTATAACTTATACAGTAGGACTTAAAAATACTGGAAATGCAACAGCTACTAGTGTGACATTTAGTGATACTATACCAACAGGAACAACATTTGTAGCTAATTCAGCAACAGTAAATGGTGGAGCAGTAGCTGGAACACCAAATCCTCCAAGTTCAATACCAGTTGGAACTATAGGACCAGGAGCTATCTCTACAGTAACATTTAAGGTAACTGTAGTTACACTTCCAGCAAGCGGAACTATACCAAATGACTCAACTGTTAACTTTAAGTTTACAGCAGATCCAAGTGTACCAAATGGAGCAACTGGCGGCGGTAATTCAAATAAAGTAATTACACCAGCTAACGAAGCAATTATAGATAAAGCTAACGGTGGAATGGTTAAATCAGGAAGCCCATCAGTTGTAAAACTAGGAGACACATTAACTTATACAGTAGTTCTTAAAAATAGTGGTAACACTACAGCAGTTAATGTAGTATTCACAGATACTACACCAGTTGGAACAATAAATCCAGTGCCAGCACCTCCAATAAATGTTGGAGATATAGGAGCAGGTGGAACAGCAACAGTAACATTTGCAGTAACTGTGGTTTCAATACCAACAGGTGGAACAATACCAAATGATTCTACAGTAAACTTTGTTTATACTAAAGATCCAAACTTCCCAAATCAAGAAGCAGGATCAGGTAATTCAAATACACTACAAACACCAGTTAAACAAGCAACTATAGATTATCCAAATGGTGGCGGAATGAATAAATCAGTAAATCCAGCATTTGCAAAATTTGGAGATACTGTAACTTATACAATCGGTCTTAAAAATACAGGTAACACTCCAGCTAACAATGTATACTTCAGTGATACAATACCAGCAGGAACGATATTTGTACCAAATTCAGTAACTGTAAATGGTGGAGCAGTAGCTGGAACACCAAATCCTCCAAGTTCAATACCTGTAGGCACTATAAATGCAGGAGCAACTTCAACAGTAACATTTAAAGTAACTGTAAATACAGTACCAGTAGGTGGAGATATACCAAATGATTCAACTATTAATTTCAATTATGTAGTTGTTCCAACTGCGCCTCCAGTACCTGGTTCTGGTAACAGTAATACTGCAACATTACCAGTTCATCAAGCAACTATAGATTATACAAATGGTGGCGGATTCGTAAAATCAGGAAGCCCATCATATGCAAAAGTTGGAGATGTAATAACGTATACAATTGGTATGAAAAATACAGGCAATACTACTGCAAATAATATAATATTCACAGACACTATTGCTGTAGGAACAACATTTGTACCAAACTCAGCAACATTAAATTCAATACCTCAACCAGGAGCTAGTCCAGTACCTCCAGTAGGAATGCCAGTAGGAAGTATAGGACCAGGAGCTATTTCAACAGTAACATTCCAAGTAACTGTTGTGTCAGTACCTCCAACGGGAACTGTACCAAATACAGGAACTGTTAAGTATGACTTTACAGTAGACCCACTTGTACCAGACGGAGCAAAAGGTTCAGGTAATACTAATACTATCAATACACCAATAAATGAAGCGATTATAACTACTGATACAATTAATGTAGGATTTATAAAAACAGCAAGTCCATCAGCAGTACAACTAGGAGGAACAGTAACTTATACAATTAGTATGAAAAATACTGGTAACACTCAAGCTAACAACGTAATCTTGGTTGATACTATACCTCCAGGAACAAGCTTTGTAGCAAATTCAGCAACATTAAATGGAGCACCTCAACCAGGAGCAGATCCAAATCCTCCAGGTGGAATGCCAGTAGGAAATATAGCACCAGGTGCTACTTCTACAGTAACATTCAAGATAATTGTAAACACAGTACCAGCAGGTGGAACTTTACCAAATGCAGGTACAACAAACTTCACTTTTACAGTAAATCCAAATACACCAAATGATACAGTTGGAGCAGGTAATACTAATATTGTAGTTATAGGCGTAAACCAAGCAACTATAGATTACAATAACGGTGGCGGAATGGTTAAATCAGTAAATCCAGCATATGCAAAAGTTGGAGATACTGTAACTTATACAGTAGGACTTAAAAATACAGGTAATGCTACAGCTAACAATGTATACTTCAGTGATACTATACCAAGTTCAACAACATTTGTAGCTAACTCAGTAACTGTAAATAATGTTCCTAGACCAGGAGCAACACCAAATCCACCAAGTTCAATACCAGTAGGAAGTATAGGACCAGGAGCGGTTTCAACAGTATCATTTAAAGTTACGATACTTTCAATACCAGTAGGTGGAACTATACCAAATGATTCAACTGTTAACTTTACGTTTACAGCAGATCCAAGTGTACCAAATGGAGCAACTGGTTCTGGAAACAGTAATACTGCTACGTTACCAGTAAATCAAGCAATAATAGATAATAGAAATGGTGGTGGAATGGTTAAATCATTCAGTCCAGCATATGTAAAAGTTGGAGATATTTTAACTTATACAGTAGGCTTAACAAATACAGGAAATACTGCTGCTGATAATGTAGTATTTACAGATACAATACCATCAGGAACAACATTTGTACCAAATTCAGTATTTGTAGATTTAACAAACAGACTAGGCGAAAGTCCACAACCTCCAACAGGAATATTAGTTGGAACTATAAATGCAGGTGCTACTTCTACAGTAACATTCCAAGTTGTTGTAAATTCAGTACCAGTAAATGGAACTATACCAAATGACTCAACTGTTAACTTTAAGTTTACAAGAGACCCTAATTTACCAGATGGAGAAGATGGATCTGGTAACTCTAATACTACTCAGACACCAGTAAAGCAAGCAACTATAGACTACAATAACGGTGGCGGAATGGTTAAGATAGGAAATCCATCATATGTAAAAGTTGGAGATACTTTAACTTATACAATAGGTATGAAAAATACTGGAAATACAACTGCTAACAATGTAATATTCACAGATACAATAGCAGCAGGAACAACATTTGTAACTAATTCTGTAATCTTAAATGGTATTGCTCAAATAGGAGCAAACCCTGACCCTAATTTCCCTCCATTTACAGGAGTATTTGTAGGAAATATAGGTGCAGGATCAAGTTCAACAGTAGTATTTAAAGTTACTGTAGACACAGTACCATTAGGTGGAACTATACCAAATGACTCAACTGTTAACTATTTATTTACAGTTGATCCACAAGTACCAAATGGAGCAGTTGGTTCAGGTAATAGTAATACTTTAAATACACCAGTAAAACAAGCAACTATAGATTATGTAAATGGTGGAGGATTCACTAAGTCTGGAGATCCAGGATATGTTCAAATAGGAGATGTAATAACTTATACAATTGGATTGAAGAATACTGGAAACGTTGCAGCTAATAATGTAGTATTTACAGATACAACACCAGCAGGAACAGATTTCATTGCAAATACAGTAACTGTAAATGGTATTGTTCAACCAGGAATAAGCCCACAGCCTCCAACTGGAGTACCAGTAGGAACTATAAATCCAAATGTAATTTCAACTATAACGTTTAAAGTTAGAGTAAATTCAATTCCAATAACTGGAACTATACCAAATACTGGAACTACAAGATTCACATATATAGTGGATCCAAGTTTACCACCAGTAAATGGCTCAGGTAATACAAATAAAGTTGATACAGGTGTGAATGAAGCAATAATAGATAATAAGGTAGGCGGAGGATTTGTAAAATCAGTTTCTCCAAAATTCGCAGTAATAGGTGATACTTTAACTTATACGATAGGTATGAAAAATACTGGAAATACTGCAGCTAACAATGTATTCTTCAGTGATACTATACCTACTGGAACAACATTTGTACCAAATTCAGTAACATTAAACGCAGTACCTCAACCAGGAACAAATCCAAATCCACCAAGTTCAATACCAGTAGGAACTATAAATGCAGGAGCATCTTCAACTGTAACATTCCAAGTTGTTGTTAATACAATACCTGTAACTGGAACAATACCAAATGATTCAACTGTTAAGTTTACGTTTACAAAGGACCCAGGTATCCCAAACGGAGCAAATGGTTCTGGTAATACTAATAGAGTTAATACTGGTATAAATCAAGCTATAATAGGTGGACCTACAATTCCAAACAATAGTTTCGTAAAATTGGCTGATAAGGCTTATGCAGATATAGGAGATTTTGTAACTTATACAATTCTTGCTAAGAATACTGGAAATACTGCAGCGAATAATGTAGTAGTTACAGATGCTATACCTAATGGAGCTGTTTATGAATCTGGAACACTTACAGTAGATGGTGTAGCTAATCCAAGTAATCCAAATATAGGTATAAGTATAGGAACTATTAACTCAGGTCAGACAAAAACAATAGTATTTAAAGTTAAAGTAGTTGCAATACCAATTCCTGACCCAATGTCAAATATAGCAAGAGTAACTTATCAATATACAGTAGATCCAAGTATACCAAATGGAGCAGTTGGAACTGGAATTACAGCACCAGTGGATACTAAAGTAAATCATGGAGTAATACTTCCACAAGATGCAGTTAAAACATCTAACAGAGTTCAAACTACAGAGGGCGATGTAATAACTTATACAATAACTGCTAAGAATACTGGAAATGTTCAAATAGATAATGTAATTGTATTAGACACAATAATAGCACCAACTACTTTTGTAAATGGATCAGTTTTAGTAAATGGAGTAAGCGATCCAGGCGCTAATCCAAATACAGGAATAAATGTTGGAATAATAGGTGTAAATCAAACATCAACAGTAACATTCGATGTTAAAACAACAGCAACAATACCATCGAATGTAGTGAATAAAGCATCGATTAATTATAAGTATGTAGTAGACCCAGCACAGCCAGAGAAGAGTGCAAGTACGCCAACTAACACAATTACTATTCCTAATTTATATCACAATATAGTTGCGACTAAGAGTAGTGATAGAGTTGGAGCAATAGTTGGAAATAGTATCGTATACACTGTAACTCTTGTAAATGATGGTCAAATAGATCTTACTAACGTAGTAGTTAAAGATCTGTTAAATCCAAGCTTACAATATACTAATAATTTAACTATAAATGGAGTACCAACAGTAGGAGATATAACATTTGGAGTTAATATAGGACCTATATTAGTTGGTCAGATTGTAGTTGTTAAATTCACTGCACAAGTTCTTTCAGTACCTGTTGGTGGAGACTTAACAAATCAATCGACTGTAGATTATCAATATACACTACCAGGAGCACCTACTGAAAGTGCAAGTGACGTAAGTAATGTAAATCATGTTAAGATATATCAACCATCTATAGTATTTAACAAGGTTTCAAATAAAATTTCTGTTAAAGTTGGCGACACATTTAATTACACTGTAACAGCTACTAACAATGGTGATATAGCGATAACTAATGCAGTAGTAAAAGATACTCTACCAGCATCAATTATTGTTACTCAAGTAACAGTAAATGGAGTAATAACTCCTGGAAATATAGCGTTAGGTATTCCAATAGGTCCTATAGCTGTAGGTGAAACTAAGATTGTGGTTATAACAGTTAAAGTAATTGCTCCACTTTCAGGTAAATACTTTAACATAATCGATGGTGCATTCTCTATTGTACCGGACCCTAAGTTCCCACCAGAAGTAATACAAAAAACAGCTACTGATCCTAAGGGTGTTACAGTTTATAACCCACAGCTTACAATTACTAAGAGTGCAGATAAGAGCTATGCAGTAGTAGGAGACACAGTAACTTATAGTATAGTTGCTAAAAATACTGGAGACTTATTATTAAATGGTATTAAATTAGATAATGTAACTATTTTAGATATACTATCATCTGAACTCGAATTTATAGCAGGCAGCGTGACAATAGATGGTATAGAGTATCCAAATGAAACTATAATATCTGGAGTTAATATCGGTACACTACAGATTGGTGAATATAAGACTATAACATTTAAGGCAAAAGTTGTAGCTCCAAGTGATACTCCTATAGTTAATACTGTAATAGGAAACTATAGCTTTACTTTACCAGATACACCACCACAACAAGCAACTGCAACAAGTAATGCGTTCACATTAATTATTAAGGTGGCTCATATTGCAGTTAAAAAAGTTGCAGATAAAACATCAGTATTTATAGGAGAAACAGTAACTTATACTGTAAATGTTATAAATGATGGAGACGTAGATGCACTTAACGTAATATTTAAAGATGTACTTCCTAAGGGTCTTACTTTAATAGATGGAACATTTACTGTAGATGGAATAGTAATAAATGGTGTAGAGCCTACTATTGGAGTTAATATAGGAAATATACCTGCAGGAACTAGAAAAGTTGTATCTTACAAAGTTAAGGTAAAAGGATCAGCATGTGGATGCAGTGGCTATTTAACTAACTCGGCGAGTGCAATATTTAAATATTTATTACCTGATAGAAGTATTGGAAGTATTCAAAGTGATCCATCAAGTGTTACTATAAGTGTTGCTTTATCAACATTCAGACAAATAAGTATTGAAGAAAAACTTCAAATACCGCCTCAAAAACCTTGCATCGAATCTATAAATGATGTAAAAGGTGAAATTGAGATATTAAATTGCCACATTATACAAACTCAAGAAGCAACATCTCGTGAAGGTCAACATTTAACTGGATACAAACTAGTAGTCCACGGTAGATTAAAACAAGTAGTAGAGTATACTGCAAATGAGCCAACTCAACCAGTACACTCAGCACACTTTAATACACCATTTAGCAACTTTATAATGCTTCCAGAAGATTATATAATAGGAAGTAAAGTAGATGTTGAAGGAATAGTAGAAGACATTTACTCAAATGTAATAGATGAAAGATGCTTCTTTAGTAATGCAACAGTAATAATAACAGCAAAAATATTATGTTGCTAAATAATATTTAATATTTAAGGAACAGGTAGTCCATATATTGAGTATTATATTAGTAACTGAAAAGTTAAATTATGAAACAAATCAATAAAATTAAAATAGAATAGTATATATCAATTAAAGTATATACTATTCTATTAAAAAATAAGAGGAGGATATAGATGGGTTCAGTACAAAGAAGTCTCATTTCGTATCAAGGCATAGATAGTTGCCAATATACAAACATCAAAAATTTCAAACAGTTTAATATAGATTATATATTCTGTATACCATGTCAAAAACCTAATATAGAGCAAGTAATAAAAGTTTCAGTAGAGCCTTGTGTAGAGCATCATGAAGTAGTAAAAACACCAGTAGGAATCTCTTTAGAAGGTCAAGAAGTAACAGGCTATAAGCTTTTAGTATCTGGTGATATGAAATTAAAGGTTGAGTATGTAGCAGATGAACCTACACAATCTGTTCATACAGCACACACTACATTCCCATTCTGTAGTTATATAGTACTACCAGCTACTTTCAATCCATCTTCTATGATATTCCCAACTATCGCAGTAGAAGATGTATTTTCAGAACAAATGGATTGTAGATGTGTTTATAATAATATAACAATGCTTTTAGTAGCAGATATTTGTTAAAGGAGGAGCCTGAGATTATGATTTGCAAACCTAATAATAATTGTGTCCAGAATGTATTGCCTACAGAGGCAATCTATTTTAAAGAAGAATCAATCTGTGAAGTATTAAGCATACCATGTCAAAAGCCTGATATGGAAAGAATTTTAGACATGATGGTATGGCCAGAAATAGAAAGTATGAAGATAGTAGAAACAGTTCAAGGTCTTTCAAATGAAGGTCAAAGATTAACAGGAATAAAATTAGTAGTTGAAGTTAGACTTAAAGAAAAATTAACTTATGTAGCACTCGAACCTACACAATCGGTTCATGCAGCTCACTTTGAATCTTTAAAAAGTATGTTCATAGTCTTGCCTGCAGAAGTGGATGGCAGAAGTACTTGTGATTTAGTTCGTACAGGAAGGATAAGTGTAATACCATATGTGGAAGCAGTATATCCAAGAATGTTAGATAGCAGAACGGTACACAAGTGTGTATTATTATTTATAAATGCTAAATTATGTTAAGAGAATGGAGGTAAGTAGATGAGTGCAAATGTAACACTAATAAAACAATCGAATCCTCAGTATGCTATAGTTGGAACTACTATAACATATACAATAATGGCTACTAATAATGGAACAATACCCGTTTCAAATGTAATTGTAAACGATTTATTACCTTCAGAGCTACAATTCATAAATGGAAGTGTTCAAATAAATTCAAATCCAATGCCCTTAGAAAATATGTTATTAGGTGTTAATATAGGTACGCTAGGAATAGGAGCAAGCAAATCAATATCATTTGATGCAAAAACATTATCATCAGGTTCGACTACAATACCAAATACAGCTAGTTCAGAATTCAACTATCAACTGCTAGGAGCTAGCTCGCCAAGTCTTGGTATGAGCACAAGCCCTCCTTATGATATATATTTATATAATGCAGATATATCAGTTAAAAAATCAGCAGATGTTAAACAAGCAAATATACAAGATGTTATAACATATACTGTAATTCTTAAAAATACAGGAAATGTAATTGCATCAAACGTAATATTTAAAGATATACTTCCAAAATCTATTAAATTAATTGATGGAAGTTTCACTATAAATGGAGTAGTAGTAAATAATGTTAATCTATCCTCTGGTATAAATATAGGAACTATTGCACCTGGAGGTCTAGTAACATTAGTTTATAAGGTCACTGTTGTTGGATCAGGATGTAGTGGAGAAATTATAAATTCTGCTAATGTAAGTTTTAACTATACTTTACCTGATGGAACTAACGGAAACAAACAAGTTCTAGCTCAAGAGACTGCGAGTGCTACTGTAAATGTTTCATTATCAACATTTAGACAAATAAGCATAGATGAATATCTTGAGATTCCATGTCAAAAACCAGATATAGAAGCCATAAATAATATAACTGGTGAAGTAAAAATATTAAATTGCCATGTTATACAAACCCAAAATGGAAAATCTACAGAGGGTCAGCAATTAAGTGGATATAAGTTAATAATACACGGCGTATTAAAACAAGTTATAGAATATACTGCAGATGAGGCAACTCAGTCAGTACATTCAGCACACTATGATGTACCATTTAGTAACTTTATAATATTACCACCAGATTTTGTGTTAGGAAGCAAGATAGAGGTTGAGGGAATAGTAGAAGATATTTACTCAAATGTTATAAGTAAAAGATGTTTCTTCAAGAATACAACAGTATTACTAGTAGCTAAGATACTTTCTTGCTAATATAAATAGATTGTGACAGTCATTTAAAAGGATACTCCAACTGGTGTATCCTTTTTTACTAGAAAATTCAGATGATACAAATTTTATTTAATATATAATGTCGAAAAATAAGTTTAATATGAGCATATTTTGAATATTATATATTAAAGGTTAAGTAACCTTTGAATAAAAAAGGAGGATAATAAAAATATGAATTCCATAAGTAGAGAATTGATACAATATCACGGAATAGATGACTGCATAAATTTAAATTTAAAGAATATTAACCAACTAAATATAGATAATATATTTAATATACCATGTTGTAAACCAGATATAGAGCAATTAGTTAAAATATGGGTTACTTCGAATATAGTTAAATATGAAGTTATTGAAACACCAGTAGGATCATCCTTAGAAGGCCATACTCTGACAGGATATAAATTATCAATAACTGGCGATATGAATATGAAAATTTCATATGTAGCAGATGAAGCAACTCAATCGGTTCATATTGCAAATACATCCTTTCCATTTTGTGGTTATATAATTCTTCCAGAAGGTTTTAATCCATCATCTAGAATATTTCCAATCATTAGTATAGAAGATATTTTTTCAAAAAAATTCAATTCAAGATGTGTGTACTCTAATATAACTTTCATCATGTCAGTAGACATATGTTAAGGAGGTAATTTGGAAATGAATTATACTGTACAAAATATGTTGCCACAAGTTAGCAAATACTTCAAGGAGGTGTCTTTATGTGAAATACTTGAGATAGATCCTCAAAAACCCGATATAGAAAATATATTAGATGTATTAGTCTGGCCTGAAATCGAGAATATTAGTGTAGTTGAGACAATTAAAGGAACTTCATATGAAGGTCAGAAATTAAGTGGTATAAAACTTGTGGTTAATGTTAAGCTTAAAGAAAAAGTAATATACACAGCAGATAATAAAATTCAATCTGTCCATGCAGCGCATTTTGAAGAGTTAAAAAGTGTTTTTATAATAGTTCCAGAGTTTATAAATGGACGAAATATTCATGAATTAGTAAAATTTAATCAGATAAATATTATGCCTTATATAGAGTCCGTCTATAAAAGAAAGCTAAATTCAAGAAGCATTCATAAATGTGTATTATTAATTTTAGATGCTAAAATTTTTTGTTAAATAACAATTTATAGTGTATAAAAAGGCCTAGAATAAAAGTTTTCTAGGTCTATTCATGTACAATTATATTAAATATACATACTATATACAAATCAACCAAGTAACTCTATCATTTATTAATTCCGTATCATACAATTTCTTATCTATTTGTTTTAAAGCGGCTTTTAAACCTTCCTCTAAACTCATTTTTTGAGTTTATTCTAATATTTTTGAACCCCATAATTATAGCTGGTTTAGACTTAGCATTCCCCTTGTATATATAAATATTGATTCTGTTATTTTTGTATTAATCAATATTTTTTAGAAATTTGTTTTTAATTTTAAATACATAAACATTTGTAAATATGTTTACAATTATGTATTTATTTTAAGCAACAGTTTTTACGATATAGCTTAGAACTAATTATATTTTTGACTATAACATGACAGAGTTTTTATTTGTTACTATCCAATACTAAAATCCAGTCCATAATTGATTTATCAATAGCAAAGTTTCTAGCCTTAGAAAATTCATTTTAGTAAAAAAACTAAAAAAATCCCTAGAAAGTATCAATATCTAATAGACTCTCTATGGATTTAATCATATTAAAATTCTAACAAGTAATTTGAACTTTGAAAGTTACTATTGAAGTATTTCCAGCAGGTATTGTTCCAATATTTATACTAGCTGGAGTTCCACCAACTGGATTTCCGTCTACTTCAAGAGATCCTAGTACATAACTTGTTCCGTTCGGTACTGTGTCGGTTAATACTACATCAAGAGCATCTGCATTTCCATTATTCGGAATAGATATTGTATAAGTTACAATATCTCCACACTGTGCATATTGTGCATCTGTAAATTTTACTATATTTCCTAAATCAGCATGATTTATTGTAGTATCAACAGTATTAGTATTTTGAACACCTGTTGATGTTGTTAATAAAGTTGGGTCAACTATAAAATTATATCCAACAGTTCCTATATTTAGTATAGGATTTGTAGTTGGTATAGTATTAACAAATACCTTAAATGTTACAGTTGAAGTTCCTCCTATTGGTATAGTTCCTATAGTCACACCAGGAGGATTTGGTGATACTCCACTTATTGTCAATCCATTTACTGTTACTGAATTTAAAACTAAATTAGTACCATCAGGTACTGTATCTACAAAGACTACATTATCAGCAGTTGTATTCCCAATATTTACAAGTGTTACAGTATAATTCAATGTATCTCCAATTGTTACAAAATCTTTATCTACAATCTTAGTTAATCCATTTAAATTAGAGTAGTTTATTTGAGTATCTACTATATTAGATACTTCACTTTGTGCTCCTGAAACTAAAGTAGAAGTATATATAAGTGTGGTATCATTTTGAATAGGATTTGAAGTTGGTACTGTATTAACAGTTACCATAAAGCTTACCGTCACTACTTGATTAGCTGCTAATGTGCCTGTATTTATTCCATTTGGTGCTGTATAGTAGTATAACTTTAAGAAAATAGTATTAAATTTCATAAAGTAGTTAATAAAAATAATATGGCATATGATATAAAATTTAAACAAAGAGTACTCGAATATAGAGGAGAAGGTCATACATTTAAAGATACTTGTAAGACTTTTAAAATATCTGAAACATCACTAATAAAATGGATGGAAAAAGAAAAGGAAGGTAAATTAGAAGAAGTAAAAGTAAGAGTTAGAAAACCAAAAAAAATTTGTCCAGAAAAATTAGTTGAATACATAAATAAAAAACCAGATGCATATTTAATTGAGATTTCAGAAGAATTTGATTGTAGTACTACAGCAGTGATAAAAGCATTGAAAAAACTAAAAATAACACGAAAAAAAAGACCACTTCATACAAAGAACAATGTCCTGAAAAAGTAGAAAAATATTTAAATGAGATAGAGTGTTTTGATAAAGATAACATTGTTTATATTGATGAATCAGGTGTAGAAAAATATATTTATAGAGAATATGCAAGAGC